>JAGVIF010000049.1 GCA_020056205.1 Lentisphaeria bacterium
CAAAGGGAGAATTTAAATATGCAAAGGACCTTGTTGCGTTTGTAAAAGGATATAAGCGCTTTTCCATAGCTGTTGCCGTTTATCCGGAAGGGCATCAGGAGTCGCCGAACATTGAGAAGGATATTGAGTATACGAAACAGAAAGTGGATGCAGGCGCTGATTTTGCCATTACACAGATGTTCTTTGATAACAGGTATTACTATGACTTTATGGACAAAATCCTGAAAATCGGGATAAAGCTACCTATTCTGCCCGGCATTATGCCGGTTACTGACTGCAGGAAGATTGAGGAGTTTGCAAACTTCTGCAATGCTACCGTGCCAAAAGAAATAAAGAAGAAGATGGAGCCCGTTCTTGACAAGCCTGAAGATATGCGCAAGATGGGCGTTGAACTTGCGATAAAACAGTGCGAGGACTTAATGAAAAACGGGGTCAAATATCTCCATTTCTATACCATGAACAAGCCGGAGACCGTGAGCGAGATAATTGAGGGATTGGGGACGTAACGCCTGAACTGTGCGGCGGCTATCAGCCATCTACACAAGTGAATTATTAGCAGATTAATTTTTAGCATCTATGAGCTTACCACTAACAAATTTATGAATTATGCTGGATACATATGTCTGATAGGGCAAGCCCTCGCTTACTGCCTTTTTTTGCAATTCAGTTAGATCTCTTTCGGAAATTCTTATATTTAGTCTTTTATCTTTTTTCAGAGTATTCCGGGCGTACATCATCAGTTCTGCTTTTCTTTTGGAAAAGTTTTTTACCGGAACCCATTCACCTTTTTCATAACTGTCCAATATTTTTTGTTCTTCTTTAGTTAATTTAGCTTTCATTTTTTTCCTCCCAAATAAATTTCTGTTGCCTTTCTGCTCGGGACAATGGTTTTCAGAAATATTTCTTCCGCATCCTCGACATAAGGAACAAGGTATGCATAATTATTTATTCCGATTACCATTATCCGCTGTTCAGGGTATCTTTTCTGCTTTGGATGTAAATAGTCAGCCAAAATATCGCCTTTTTCAATATAATAGACTATATCCTCAAAGCCAATTCCTCTTGATTCTTTGAGCTTCAGACTCTTTTCAGAGTTCCAATTTATATACTTCATTTATTGATAGGTTACCACATTGTGTGCATTTTGGCAACGCAAACGGATGGAGAGAAGGAAGCTTGCGACAAGAACCAATGATTCTCCTTTTGCCGCTTTCTCCCCATACTTTGCATGCCCTTTTTGTTTGGTGCACCGACGAACGTACACTTATCAGAAATTGAAACAAATGCGGATAGTTAAGAGCAACCTCCACAAGGGGAAGTCGAATGTCACTTCCCCTTGCCTGTTCTGTCCCTATCATTTAACGCCTATGCACCAAAGGTATACTTTGTTCCTGCGGTATTTATGGTGAAAGCTTCGGGCATTTCCCTGCTTAAAGCCACTAGCGCCCTGAACCCAGTACAATGTGTCCCCACGATATGGTCGGGCTTCATCGCCTTGATATCGGCAACCGTGCTCTGAATAAGCGCAGGCTTCGCGACAATAAGATGGAAACCCCCCATTATCGCATGAACCTTCTCAATGTCGGCAATTTTTTGCGCATGCTTGACTGTGTTAACGATTCCACAATGCGCACAACCGGAAAGAACGACCAGGCCTTTTCCCTTTACATTGAAGAAAAGAGCCTGCTCACCCTGAAAAATGTCGGATTCTATCTTGTCTCCGCGCTTTATTTGCTGAGACGCAGGCACTTTCTCATAGCTCGTGATCCTCTCTATCTTTCCAGTAGAATACGCGCCGGGAATGATTTCAGTCGGGGTCGTCAACTCGATCACCTTTACTCCAAGGGCTTCGATATCCTCTTTACTCAGTTGTCCAAGGTCAGTAGGTTCAGTTGCACCGGGGCGCAGTGTATATCTCCGATTGAACGCTTCTTCGCCTACATAAAATGGAGTTCCCGGGGCGATCTTCGACTGGTTCTGCTTGAGGATACTGACCGCGCCTGTATAGTGATCGTAATGGCCGTGGCTCAGGCTGAAGGCGTTTGTCTTTCCAATATCAAGCCCCAGTAACGCAATGTTGCCCATTACGTCAGCAGGATCAAGCCCGAAATCGAACATACAGGAGCTTGTCTTCCCGGCAGTGACGGTCTCGATATAATAAGAAAGACCGTGTTGCGCGTGGATTGATTTCCCGGCCACTGAGCGGTAGCGCTTTGTGATTTTGGTGTCCGGCTCATTAGTGTCATAATAGTTGTCTGCAAGGATCCAGATAGTCAATTTATCGACTCCGGTGATACCCGTTGCGGCCTCTGCCATAGCGCCGGTACTTAATGCCTCTCCAGCCGCAACCAGAGCTCCTGTTGCTGCTGCGTACTTCAGAAAATCCCTGCGGTTTAATCCACTTTCCACATCCATAGTGCACCTCCTTAGAGTTTATACGTCTTCTTAACCAAAAGAATGGCCGAACATATCGGAGGGGGTCGGGGAAAACATATTTCCCCCCCGGTATGCGCGTTGTCTATTTGGCCCGTTTCCAGGTGATATAGTTCTTTCCGCTACCACTGGACGGGGTGGGGTTTATGAGCATCAGCTCGTCTCCTGTGATAGTCATGGGTCTCTTCTGATCCTGACCATCCCAGTTCGGGAACGTACCCCCTTCGATGTGTAGATTCACGGTATCGCCCACCACTGAGTACGTGCCGTAATAGGCATTGGTCCC
>JAGVIF010000474.1 GCA_020056205.1 Lentisphaeria bacterium
AAGTAACCCGATAGCACGTTGTCATATTTGCCTCCATGTTGTTGTATGGAGACAATATTGCATCTAAGGGCGATAAATCAAGTTATACAATATACTAGTATTGAAGACCCCAGAAAATTATATCCTTGGTCTTCAAGATAATTTTTCCATTTTAGTTTACAGTAAGCAAGTTCAGACCAGTACAAATAGCTTACAACATTTGAATCTTTGTCAAGCAGAATTATCTCATCCTCCGATGGGAAAAAATATGTTATATCATTCATAACAGAGAATAAGTATTTGTCCGACAGTTTGTTCTCCGCAAGGAATGTGGCCGCTTTTTTCAACAACGCGCCTAGTTGGGCATCGGATAGACAATAAAGAAGTCCCCCTAGTGCCGCATCGTCCGATTTTTCTATATGCTTTTCTTCCATTTTTTCGTACCTTGCCGGATTTATTATTGTTATCTTCTCCCTACTGAAGACCTTTCCCTTTTCCACTATTATTTTTTTCGCGGTATCTGGTATTTTACTTTCAAATTCGATATCCCTGTCTTTTCCCTCATAAAACAGTAACACAAGAACAGAGACTGGGGGCATTTTTTCGTTTTCAAACTTATAGAAACATTTTTCAGAGTCTTCAAGTCGCCACCCGCTCAAATCAACTTCCTTATCAGAAATATTTTTAAGCTCGATCCATTTTGGTTCAGATTCTTTTATCGGAATAACACAGACTTGGTTTATGGCAATAGGAAAATGTTTTATCCTCGGCGGATTTGGATTATACTTCTTCTCCGCAGAACGAAGGGAAGGAGAAGTCATGCCAACAAATAAACTAACCAGTAATAGTAATTTTCTCATTTCTTGCTCCTTTTATTTTTCTATATATATACATTCGAAATCAGTGAAATCCGCCTCGTTCCCGCTTGTCGCATCAATAGGACTCCAAGACTTGAAAACACCTTTGCCTTCAACTGTTCCATCTTCCTTGTTGAACCTCAATCCGTGGATAATATCCGAATGGGGGCCTCGCCCGCCAATGTATCGTTTTTTAGCAAGCAGTGTTTCGTAGGCAAATTTATATGAGGGATTATCATATCTCGCAATCGGATGATTCTTTTCTTCCGATTTCCTCTTTGCTGAAAAGTCATCCAGCCACACATTGTGGTCTTCTTCTACGGTTCTCCATCTCTTTTCTTCTTCGAACCATCTTGTATAATCATCCTGTTTGCCTCCACAAATAATACTTAAACAGCATCTGAAGCAGTAGGCGTTACAATGGTCGCATTGAGAGTAATAACTCACATGATCGCATGGAATCGCTGGAGTTAGATTGTCACAATCTTCATCGTGCGCATGCCTCCTGAATTGAATTTCCGGCGGGAATCCACCTTGGATATCACATTGCGTGCATATCGCTGCAGTATCCTTGTGTTTTGTGGTGGAGTTGCTAAAAGGAAATTCGATTTTGCTGAACACAATGAACAAGACTTTTTTATCTGGAACTAATTTCCCGTTCTGATAAGCAGTGATCTCCTGCTTTCCCGTTCCTTGGCAGACTGTTATCTCGATGTTTTTTTCGGTGTCGCTTTCCTCGGTTCCAATTATGTTGATCTGCTCTTCGGAGCCTTTACCAGTATATTCCATCGTAGTTTGCCAATTGCTGAATGCGGCCCCTCCCTTACCGCCTGCAATCTTTTCGATTTTCAGTGTGTATTTCACATCTTTGTTTGCAGTTATTTTTAGTTTTGTTACATTGGTTTTCTGCTCTTCCGTCTCGGAATAATAACGCCTTACCGCTGGCGGCAAATCAATCTTGATAACGACCTCCTCATTATGAACTCCGTCGAAGCTGAGCATATTATTGTATGTGGACGTAAACACATATCTATCTCCGCTTGAATTTGTTTGCAAGGTGGAATTAGATTTGGGCTTCCATGTGAACCCGCCCTGATCAATGGTATATTCTTTTCCACCGTCAAGTTCGACGAGATATCCGGCGGCGCTGGTATTATTGTCTACGACTATTGGATACTGGTTCCAGAACTTTACCTTTGAGATATCTCCGTCAGGACAACTAAGCCCGGTAAAATAGAAAATTACTTTCTGCTCTTTGGGGTAGTGCGCGGGGGTCTTGAATTTCAGGGATGCGTTCTTGAAGTTTCCAAGGTTATAGCCAATATAGGACTCGGAATATTTGGGCTGGCCGTTAAAATCTACATCTCTTCTGGAAGATGAAATGTATCCAAATCTCATTGACGCCGTAGGCTGGTAAAGAACAGTGTTAACATTATAATAAATCTGCGGATGGTCCAGAATATAATCCCAGATGTATGGTTTATATACGGTATCAATGTCCCTCGGTTTTGCCGGGCCGCCCTTTTGATTTTCGTTATTAGGATTCCATGAATACTCCTGATACATTATCCCGGATGCAGGGCTGTTTCTTGGGGGAACCGTGTCAAAAAAACATATCATTGCGGCGAGTCCGTCGGAAGTATATTTCTTTTCAGTGATCCGGTATCCCTCAAGATAATAGTATGGAATGACAACAGGAGCGCCGCTCTGGGGTATGACAGTGATTGCCACAGGTGTCACCGCGCCATTTGCGTTTGGAGTAATTGTAGCGGAGAAAGATATCTTCCCGGCGCCATCAGGACTGCCAAGTGCGGCTTGAACTCCGTTTATGGTCAAAGAGGTGATTGGATTTACACTTGCTGTTCCTGCATCAATATCCCATACATTGCCGGACACAGACACCGGCTGGCCATTGGTGAATGCGGCAAAATCAGGCGATGTGATTTCGATCCGGGGCTTGTCCGGTTTATTGAGCGAATAACTTTTAACATCCCTATTGCCTGCGGCGTCTGAAGCAGTAACAACAATATCATTGGCTCCATCAGCCAAGCTGATCATGCCCACAAATTGATGACCTCCCGCTGAATCTGTAACTATATTACATGACACTGGGTCGCCATCGTTAACTTTTATTTCAACATCCGCATTTTCATCGTCTATCCTTCCGGCAACAACAATGCCGGAAAGCATGGGCAATTCAGTCGCCCCCTCAAGATTCAATTCAGTTAGCCGGGGCGCTGTGATATCCGAACTTGGATCGCAGGTTATGAAAATTGAAGAAGCCTCGACATTGCCGGCCTCGTCCGTGGCTTCAACAGTAATTTGATTTACTCCGGAGGCAACCTTCAACCTTTCATGTGTAATATTCACCCCTGTACGTCCGTAGAAAGGCTTCCCATTCATCTTGATGCTTACAGGACGGCCGCTGTCCTGTTCCTGCGCCGCCGCGGGATTGGGGTCATAAACGATGGCTTTCAACGTGATATAGCCTTGGTCAACAGTTGAAGTGTCAACCGGAGAAGTTATTTGAACTACAGGCTTTATCCTGTCAAGAATCACAATCCTGTGCATCACGGGACTTACAGCAATTCCATTTCCATCGCAGTATTGGAAATACAAATCATGCGTGATATCGCCATTGTCATTCGGAATTGTGTAGCTAAATTCAGATTTGGGGTTGTTGACCGTCAGAGACGAGGACATATTTGAATTCACGCTGATATTGATCAACGGATATGCGAAATTTAAAGGATATACTTGAATAGTCAGGGAGTTTGTAAATAATTTCCCCGAATTGACCACGATATCAGCAACAGCAAAATTCGCTGTAAAGGTCATGTTCTTGGTTACATTCGCAACTGTCAGCGGATTGTCTGTAAATGTTGCATTGCCAGTCCAGTTGACAAACAAATATCCTGAGTTCGGGACAGCCGTAACAGCTTCACACGAGCCCCTATAGCTTACCGTCTGGACTTTGTTTCCTGTAATAGTTCCGTTTGCCCCCTCGACAAACGTAACTGTAAGAGGGCCGGTTCCGAATATCGCAGAAATCGTGTGGTCCGCCGTGACATTTGTAAACTCATAGCTTACGGTTGCGCCAACTGACACGCCATCCACGAGAACATCGGACAAATGATAGTTTGCATCTGCCGTGATTGTGAAAATCTGATTTTCGCCATTGATTACGGAAACCGCGCCGGATGGAGTGATTGAGCCATTGGCTCCGGACGATGCGGTGATCGTAAATGTATTTATTGCGAAATTCGCAGTAATTGCCATATCGGAAATGACGTTGCTGATGACGAGCGGGTTGTCGGTTCCGGTGAATGATCCGGTCCATCCGGTGAATGCGAAGTTCGCAAACGGGACGGCGGTGACAGGCTCGGCCTGTTTTCTGTGGGCGACCATCTGAAGAGTGTTTCCGGCAATGGAGCCGTTTGTTCCGGCGGTGAATGTGACTGAGTAGAAGGGTTTGCTTTCGGGTTTTGACGGGTCGCTTCCGGCTGTGTATTCGGCTAAATTCGAATAGCCGTCGCCATCGCCATCTCCGAACGCGTCATCCGCGAGAGGATTCAGTCCGTTCACGACCTCCCAGCCGTCGGGCATGCCGTCGCCGTCGGTGTCGGGGTTTGTCGGGTCGGTTCCGGCATTGTATTCGCCAAGATTACTGAGTCCGTCGTTGTCGTAGTCGCCATTCGCGCCCTGGCTCAAATCGCCGAAATACAGCAGTTCCCATGCGTCGGGGATGCCGTCGTTGTCCGAGTC
>JAGVIF010000584.1 GCA_020056205.1 Lentisphaeria bacterium
AACATTCCGGCTAAAAATCCTATTCCGACGAAAAGGACAAAACCGAGCGGAGTCCTGTGGACACTCCATTCCACGTCTTTGCCGAGAGCAGGGTCGTGATAGATTCCGTTTATGTTGAGGGCGGAGGCGAGCGCCGACGTTTTTTCGACCTTTGGGAAATCAGAGTTTTTCGCGAGAACCATCACGGCAACTATGCCAAGTATCGCAATCCCGAGCAAAATTTGGAGAAGATTCGCCGGCATCGAGAGTCCTATTAACGCTCCGACAATTGAAGACGAGGATGCTATCAAAGCCAACGGCATGGCAAGGCGCAGATTCACCATCCCGCTTCTCAACAGTTTTGGGCTGGCGGCCAGCGCCCCGCACATCGCCACCATCAGCCCTGTTCCCCTGACATAATCAAGATGAAAAGGAAAAAAAGCGCCGACAAGCGGGACAAATAAAACCCCGCCGCCAATGCCGCCAAGCACGGCTATTATGCCAATGACAAAACAGCTTGCGAAAAGAACCAGCGGAATTACCCACCACGATACGGCGGCATTTTCTCCGGCGGCGCTTCCAAGAGCCGCGCGGCAATTCCAGATAAAGGAAAACAAAAACATGACGCAAATAGCCGGAATATATATTTTTTTTCTCATAGTTTCCTTTATTTGTGGCAGGCGAAACGCCGTTCTTGATAACGCGCAATAAATTGCGCTATCCGCCTTCGCAAAGAAGCTGCGGCGCGACAGGCTACGAACGGATTTTGCGTGTTATTTTGTTGTTATTCTGAATCCTGACTTCTCCTTTGAAACTTAACCACCGATTAACACCGATGAACACCGATTTTAAAAACCTTTTTTAGCCGCGAATTACACGAAAAAACACGAAAACATTTTAGATTTTTAACCACAAAGGCACCAAGACACAAAGACACAAAGGTTTTTTTCCTTTTCCCCATTCTGACTCCTGACTTCTTTCTTTATTCCTAACCCTGAACGTTGAACGCTGAACCTTGAACCCTTTCTTTGACAACGCATTTAATTTTTCAAAAATCTTCCGGCCCTGTCTCCGGTGAGGGAGCCGGAATCCCATGACAGAATTCCATTGACCCATACTTTTTCGATCCCGTCCGAAACAAGATGCGGATTTGCGAAATTCGCATTATCTTTGAGTTTATCCGGGTCGAACAGAACCATGTCGGCCGAGAAACCTTCCCTTAACAAGCCCCTGCCCTTTAGTCCAAAAACTGACGCCGGCAGGAAACTCGCTTTTCTAACGGCTTCCTGAATTGAATGAGTTTCTTTTACTATATTCAGGAATTTTGGAAATGAGCCGAAGCCTCTCGGGTGGCTCCTGCCAAGGGAATAGCCGCGATTCCTTGAGCTTTCATCGCTGCCGCATGAAACGAAAGGCAGTGATATTATTTTTTTCATATTTTCTTCCGACATTCCGCCGGATGCGGCGAGCGCTGACGGCGCATCTCTCAATAATTCCATGCATATAAGATGCGGGGATTTCCCGGCCTTTTCCGAAATAGCATCGAATTTCATCCCCATAAATATCTGATATTCTTTAATTCCGGAGCTTACAAGCCGCATGGATTTCCAAAAATCATGATTAATTTTTTCGAGAGAGCGCAAGCCCTCTTCCCAGCTTCCGCCGGAAAACCTCTCTGCTATCGCAACATCGTCCATATCAGAAAAAGGAAGAGGCAAATAAGCGCTGAGATTGGTCATTGACTCCGTGTATGGATAGCGGTCGGCGCTGACCGACAGATTTTGCGGGGCGTTCTCAATTTTTTTAATAACTGAGGAAAGTTTGATCCAATTCTCCTTTCCGGCCGTTTTAAGATGGCTTATGTGGAGTTTTCCGCAACCGCCTGCGGATGTGATGCTTATAGCTTCATCAACGGCCTCTTCGAGGCATTCCCCCTCGCTGCGCAAATGGGTGGCGTGGACTTTTGCGAATTTCGCAGTTTCGCGCAATAATTCGCTGATTTCATTTTCATCCGCGAATTTTCCGGGCACATAAAGCAATCCGGTGGAAAAACCCGGCGCCCCGTGTTTCAGAGAATTGTTTAAAATTTTCTTCATCTCAAAAAGTTCGGAAGTCGAAATTTTCTTTTTGGAGTATCCGCATACAGCCGCCCGCAGGGTGTTGTGTCCGCACAGCGAGGCGATGTTTATTGCCGGAGATACGGATTTGAAAACGGATTCATATCCTGCGATATCGCTCCATGTTATGCGAACGCCGTAATGTTTATAAATCTCATCGAGGTGCCGCCGGTTGAACTCGCTCACAGGAAAAACTGAAAGCCCGCAATTGCCACATATTTCAGTAGTGACGCCCTGCGAAAGTTTTCCCTCTGCCTCCGGGGCGGCGAGCAGGCTCATATCCGAATGCCCGTGCGAATCTATAAATCCGGGCGCTAAAAATAAGCCTTTCGTTTCGATTAAATGTCCGCAGCCCGTTAAATTTCTCCCAATCCTAAGTATGACACCGTCACGGACATG
>JAGVIF010000199.1 GCA_020056205.1 Lentisphaeria bacterium
AGCTCAACTGGATAGAGCGTCTGGCTACGGACCAGAAGGTTAGGGGTTCAAATCCCTTCGGGTGTACCATTTAAATTGGCTCCGCAAATAAATTTTAGGGCGCTTAGTTCAGTTGGTTAGAACGCTACATTCACATTGTAGAGGTCACCGGTTCGAGTCCAGTAGCGCCCACCATCTGTAAATATTCACCGAACCCCGTCCTTTCGGTGAATATTTACATCTAATAAAAATTTTCTTACGCCCATTGCCGACGGCCGTAAGAAAATTTTTATTGTCATGGAATAAAAAATATTGAAAATTTTTAATACTTTGCCTTGCAAAGTGCTTTGCGATGGGTTATAATGCCGGTAAATAAAGGAAATTTGAATGATCGCAAACCACATACATGACGCGCTGGCGCAAGTCAGAAAAATGCGGGAGATCATCCTCGCGAAAAGGAATTTCAGGGGTTACTCCGGCGTTGCGAGGGCGCTGGGCGGACTTGCCGCCTTGTGCGGCGCGGCTTTCATTTTCTTCACGCGAATATCCAAAACGCCGGAATCCCATTTGCTTGTCTGGGGCGCTGTCCTCTGTGCCTCTCTTGTCATTAATTATGGAGCTCTGTTCTGGTGGTTCCTCTGTGACAAGGAGTCCGAAAGGGATTTGCGGAAACTTCTGCCCGCAATTGACGCCCTGCCTGCGCTCGGAGCAGGGGCGGCATTGACCTTCGCTCTCATCAGCCGCCAGCACTACGATCTTCTTTTTGGAGTCTGGATGCTTCTCTACGGACTTGTCCACGTTTCATACAGGCTGTCATTGCCTGGCGAAAACTATATTGTCGGCCTTTTCTATATATTATGTGGAACCGCCGGTCTTTTCGCTTTCAGGGATTTCTATAATCCGTGGCCGATGGGAATTGTATTTTTCGCCGGAGAATTTGCCGGAGGATATATATTCAAGAAGGACAGAGGAGCGGTTCGATGAATCAAGACAAAAGACATGACACGGAACTTTTTGAAAAGGTCTTTCATGAGCCGAACAGGCTTTCCATAATGTCCGTGCTTTGCGCATCCGACAAGAGAACGACCTTCAACGAATTGAAGGAGGGGTGCAAGCTCACCGACGGCAATCTCAGCCGTCATCTGAAGACTCTTGAGGAGTCCGGTGTCATCACAATAAAAAAGAAATTTGTCGGCAACAAACCACAAACCACAGTTTCCATATCAGCATCAGGACTTGAAAGGTTCAACGAGTATCTTGCGGCGCTGAGCGAGATTCTGAATAAGGCGAAGAAGGCGCTTAAACCTGAAAAGGCGCATGCTCCGGTCTTTTATGGCCGGACTGCAAAGGTGTAGATATAGACTTTCAGGTTAATAGGTTAACGGTTCAACGGTTTGTGAATTTATTTTTCTGACAAGCTATAGCATGACAGGTAAAAAAACGCCATACTTATAAAGTTAGATCATCTATTTTGGCAACTGTATGAAAACTGTGAGACAACATCTAAAACGGTTTCATCACTTGGTGGGCTGGGTGGGCATAGGTATTCTTATGTTTCCCATTCTCGCGTGGGTTTGGCTTGCGGCGAGGGAACCTGTTATATCAGTGTTTAATGGCGGCATTCCTCGTTTTCAAACCAAACGAAACAAACTCGGATGTCTTTGAACTCACTTTCAACGGAGGTGTCCCACTTTGTCGGATCGTCGGATCAACAGAGAATCAACAACAGCCTTGCCGTTGCAATCAAACGGAACTTGCGTAATCAACGGGGACATAAAATGAAAATAAACACGAATAAAGTTTTTGCGGAAGAGAGCGCTTTGCGAAATGCGCGGGGCGCGACCTCTATCATGCAAATCTTCTTGGTCACAGCGCTTCTGCTTGGACTTCCCGTTGCCGGGGTCGTGTCAGTCGGAGTGCTTCTCGACTATTATCTTGAATTTCCCCCGCTGACATCCTACGTGAAACATGAAGGATTTTCATGGATTGTATTTTCTCTGCTGGCTCTTTTCCTTGTAGCCGTCATAAGCCCATTCCTTATTAAAATATTGTCTTCGGTTTATAGCGCTGATTTTAGTGTGCCATTTTTTGCGCGTCCGTTTCCGATATGGGGATGGGTGGCGGCGCTATCGTGTCTTATCTTCTGGGGCTTGGCGTGGAACAGGTTCGAATGGTTTTCCCTTTTTCAGGCATATACATTCAGTCCGATATGGTTCTCTTGCATCGTCATTGTAAATGCGCTGACATATGCCAGAAGCGGCAGATGCATGATGAAGGACAGGACGAGTTATTTCATATTGCTATTTCCGTTGAGTTCGCTGTTTTGGTGGTTTTTCGAGTATCTCAACAGGTTTGTCCAGAACTGGCATTATATCGGGGCGGAGACATTTTCATCAGTCGAATATGCGATTTTCGCAACGCTTTGTTTTTCCACGGTTCTGCCTGCGGTTCTCAGCATGTACGAGTTTCTGGAAACGTTTTCCTGCGCAAAATCTCTCGATAATTTTGTCAAAATCAAGGTTCTGAATACAAAAAGCGCGGCTTGGATTATCCTTGTTTTTGCATGTTCGGGACTTGCTGCCATCGGCAGATATCCGGATTATTTCTTTGCGATACTGTGGCTTTCTCCGCTCTTGATAATCACGTCTCTCCAGAGAATACG
>JAGVIF010000242.1 GCA_020056205.1 Lentisphaeria bacterium
GAGCAATCCTCGGAATACTAAAATGCTTACAAACCCCGATGCTTGGCATCGGGGTTTTCAGTCGCGCTTGACAGGATTTGGTTAATTTGCTATTATTATATTGTACCTTAAATCCTACCCGCACCCCTCAAGCCGAACATTTTCTAATGATTTTTTAATGATATAATTTCTCTGTCTTTTGTCCATCTCGCATCGCTTAACGGCGATGTTTTTTGTTGTTTTGATAACTCTATCTCAAATGCCTCCCGAGGTGTTTTGTAGCTAAGGCACTTCATAAACCTCGTCCGCAGTTTTTCCTCAACCATCGCAAAGTATTCTTCGCCGTATTGGCTCAAGTCGGATTTCTTTTTCACATATCTGCGTATGGCCTTGTTTCTGTTTTCAATGGTTCCTTTTTCGTGGGGGGACTGCGGGTGGCAGAAATATATCGCTGTCTGCAGAAGTTCCGACAGCTCCTTGTGTTTTTGGAATGAAATATCGTTGTCTATGGTTAGGCTACCGACAGGAAGGTTAGCCAATAAATCCCTTGTCGCCCGATTAACCGCCGCGGTGTCTCTGTTTTCCAAGTACTTGAGAAACGGGTATCTTGTTTTCCTTTCCACCAGCACCAGCAAGTAACCCTTGCCGTCTTTGCCCGACTCAATGAAATCGCCTTCATAATGCCCGAATTCAATTCTATCCGCTACTTCTTTCGGTCTGTGGTCAATTGTCGTTCTGCCGTCGATTAAGACTGATCTGCCTCGTTTGGGTCCGCCTTTTTTCTTTACGGCGTTGTGATACAGATGATTCTCAATCTGCCTGCCATAGACGCTGTAGACGAACTTGTAGATCGCTTTGGTGCTGACGCCGGGAAGATGTTTTTCGACATTTCTCAAGCGCCCGGATACGGATTCTGGAGACTGGTCGTCTTTGATATTTGCTTCCACAAAGTTCCAAAGACCGAGACTGCTGACAACTTTCAAAGACTGAAGTTTAGAATACTTTCTTTTTACGTAGGCCTTATTGTGAGCCTTGGCGGCATTGTAGGCCCCTGCGACGCTGTTTTGTTTTATCTCATCTGAAACACTGCTCTTGCTTCGGTCTAATTTATCCGAGATGAATTTCCGGCTTTTACCGATTCGAAGATACCTTTCAATCCTTTGTCTCTCGTAGAGGCAAAGATGTTTGTAGTTTCCCATAGTTTCCTCCCATCGTAGATCGTTCGGCTTCAAAGGTAAATCTGCGAATCGGCCTGCGCTATTCCTGTCAGATCGGCAGGAAAAAGGCGGGCCATAATTTCGGAAGGAGGCTGACCATGTCATCCAAAACTGACATGCTCGGCGACGCTGTAAGGAAGCTCGTGGAGCTTCCCCGAAGAACATCTCGGGACCGCCCGCGACCTTCTCGTGAAGTTGCACGACCCGGTGTGGGTCGAAGCTCTGAAGAAGTTTCTCCGCAAGGAGAATCCTTGGCCGATATCCAGCATCGTCATCGACCGCACCACTCCCTTCAACCCCGCCAAGTTTCTGGGCGAAGGCTGGAGCATCTGGCGAGGTCCCGCGAACGGTGACGGTCTCTCCGGAGACGAGGAGCAGGACGAGCGTTCACTCGCTCTCACTGAAGTGGACCTCTCCAAGGTTCGCTTTGAAACCTGTCTCCGGGACGGCGAGCCTAGGATCAATGGTGAGGAAAAGCTCAAGCGTCTCAGGGAAGCCGGTCACATCCGCCTGGACGCCAAGGTTTTCCAGTCTCTCTGGGAACATAAGGACAAGATTCCCGAGAGCTGGAAGGAGAAGATAAACGGCAACACCCGCTTCATCTTCTTTGACGGCACTATTCTTCGCAGTCCTTACGGCGGCCGCCTCGTGCTGTACTTCTATTGGCTCGGCGGCGAGTGGAGCTGGAGCTTCTACTGGCTTGTGGACGTCTGGTGCGGCGGCAGTCCTTCGGCAGTGCTCGCGAGTTAGTTCTTAGAACCTTAGAACTGCTTGGTTCTTTGAACTTTGCTTTTTGAATTCTCCCCTCCGACGGCATGTCGGAGGGGAATTTTTTATATTATGATATAGTTTTTGTGAAATTGTTTTAATTTGGTATAATCTTTTAAGTATGCCCAGTAATTCACCTCGATAATATGCCTCTGGGCATTTGGCTGGTTATCGCTTACCCTAAATGTTGTAGATATTTAATATTTAATCCAAGCACTCGGTTAGAGGCATATAA
>JAGVIF010000091.1 GCA_020056205.1 Lentisphaeria bacterium
TGTAGTAGGCGAATTTATACGCCGTTCTTGATAACGCGCAATAAATTGCGCTACTACGAACGGATTTCGCATTTTATTTTTTGTATAAGTTCAGTAAAAGGACGGGTTTACTGAACTTATACCTTTCTCCTATATTTCGGAATAAATACGATATGATACTTGCATTCCCATTTCGTGTGTGCTAGACTTTATTTATGTCGAATCCGCCACGGATTCAGGATTTTATTTACCATAAAGAGGGAGAAGCATGAGAGAAATTCTTGACAAGATTGCCAAACGTTTTTCTTTCTCAAGACTGCATGTGAGGCTTCGGGCGCTGGTGTGTGTTGCGGTCATACCGATGCTGTCGCTGATCGTATTCGGTAGTATATTGTACCGCCATGCTAAAGAGGCTGAAATCAGGGATGGAGCGATTGCTCTGACCAATATAGCAAAAAACGGCCTCGACAGATATATTGACAGCAATCAACAGTTGCTGGCTACCATCTCCCACACGGATACGATAAAGGAGGGCAATCCTTCATCCGTAAACGCTTTTTTCAGGCTCATGCACGAACAATTCCCGGGGCGCGCAAACTTCGGCGCTATTGATTTAAAAGGAAATATCTTTGCCAGCATACTGCCTATGAAGGAACCCGTAAATATATCGGACAGGCCATGGTTTCAACAGGTATTGAAGACCCGTGATTTTACCATTGGGGACTATCAGATTGGCAGGATAACAGTGCTTCCGGTTATAGTCTTTGCCCAGCCGGTTTTTGACAGCGCGGGCGGGATAAAGTTCATCCTGTTCGCCTCTATGGAGTTAAAATGGCTGAACAGGCTCTGGCAGGACGTAAAACTCCCCCCCGACTCTCACTTTCTCGTAACTGACCGTAACGGCGCTGTCCTGTTCCATTACCCTGATAATGAGAACTGGGTTGGCAAGTCCGTGTCTGAAATGCCTATTGTCAAGGCGATGCGCACCCGTAAAAATGGGGCCGCTGAATCAGAAGGCGAAGATGAAGTCAAACGCATTTATGCCTTTACGACTGCAGGCGCGCCTGAGGGCAGTATCCATATCGCTGTCGGAATATCTAAAAAAGCCGCGTTCACGCCGATTAATAATATCCTCGCAATAAGCCTTATCCTTCTGGCGGCGATTACGGGGCTTGATATTTTATTGGCGGGTATCTACAGCGACAGATATATCATAAAGCCCATCAATGCGCTTCAAAATGCCGCAGAGCGGTTTTTATCGGGCGATTACAGCACCCGCGCGAACTTAAAGGACGGGGTAGATGAAATAATAGCATACTCGAATGTCTTTGACAGGTTGGCGGAGATAATTGAACAGGAAATCGCCGGACGCAAAAAGACCGAGGCGCTGATAAAAAGCATCCTCGATGCGGTTGATGAAAGTTTTGTCATCATAGACCGTGAGTTCAGGATCATATTCGCAAACAGGGCTTATGCCAGTACGGTTAAGATGCCGCTTGAAGACATAATCGGCAGGCATTGTTATGAGGTTTCCCATCACTTTTCAAAGCCCTGTTGTGAATCAGAAGGATATCCATGCACTGTAAATAATGTATTCGAGACAGGAGAACACGGTACAGCCATACATACCCATCACGATAAAGAGGGAAACTTGGTCTATCTTGAAACAAAGGGATATCCTTTATCGAAGGACGCGGCAGGCAAGGTTCTCACGGCTATCGAGATAGTTATTGACATAACTGAAAAGAGGAAGATTGAGGAACAGCTTAGACAAGCCCAGAAAATGGAAGCAGTGGGACGGCTTGCCGGCGGAGTCGCACATGATTTCAACAACATGCTGGCCATCATCAACGGCTATTCGGAATTACTCCTGAGGGAAGTTCCCGTAACCGATCTTATTCACGCCACTATCCAGGAAATCAATAAGGCCGGACAACGTTCAGCCGATATAACCCGGCAGCTTCTTGCGTTCGCCGGTAAACAGACCATTGCTCCGAAAGCGTTGAATATCAATGAAAATATAGAGAATATGCTAAAAATGCTGCGCAGGCTTCTTGGGGAAAATATCGAACTGCTATGGAAACCGGCCATAAGTCTCTGGACAGTCAAGATGGATACTTCCCAGTTGGATCAGATTCTCGTGAACCTGTTTGTCAATGCCCACGACGCTATTTCCGGTGTCGGCATGGTAACAATCAAAACAGAGAACTTGGATTTGGATAAAGCTCCCTGCGTCTGTGAAGCGCATCCCGACTTCATTCCGGGAAAATACTGTTGCCTGTCGGTAAGCGACAACGGCCACGGGATGGACAAGAAAACGCTTGAACACGCCTTCGACCCGTTTTTCACAACCAAGGAGCCGGGAAAAGGAACCGGGCTCGGATTGTCCATAGTCTTTGGCATCGTGAAGCAGAACAACGCTTACATCGGCATTGACAGTGAACCCGGAAAAGGCGCGACATTCAACATATATCTGCCCCGCTATGAATCAAAAGATGCGGCAGGCTGTCAAGAACCTGAAAAATCAGAAATCTTTACCGGGATTGAAACTATTCTCTTGGTGGAGGACGACGAGCCATTGTTGAAGCTTTCCAAAAAACAGATAGAACCGCTTGGGTATAAAGTTCTTTCCGCGAACAGCCCGGCGCTGGCAATCAAACTCGCGGAGGAGCACAAGGGGGATATCCATCTCCTGATGACCGATGTGATGATGCCGGAAATGAGCGGACCGGAACTCAGAGATAAAATCAAGTCAATCCACCCCGCCGTCAAATGCCTCTTCGTGTCAGGTTATACGGCCGACATCATAGCCCGCGACGGAGTCTTGGATGAAGGCATCCATTTCCTTCAGAAACCGTTTTCAAAAGAAGATTTGGCAAAAAAAATCGGCGAAGCGCTCTCCTGAAACTTAACCGGTGTCGGAATCGGGATCGGAAGTGAAAAAATTAGAAAGTTAGGATTTAGAAAGTAGCGTCTGACTACGATTTTCGCAGTTTTATCAAAATGAAACTAAATTGATAAAATCGGTGTTCATCGGTGTTAATCTGTGGTTAAGTTTCAAAGGAGAAAGGGAAAATGAACGTCGAACATTCAACATCCAACATCGAATGAAGAAAACGATTGAGAAGTTCTAAAGTTCTAAAATGCGGAA
>JAGVIF010000367.1 GCA_020056205.1 Lentisphaeria bacterium
CAAAATAAACGATACCGTAAAAAAATCAGACAGCCGAATTTTTATTGAAAAGACCGTAGACAGAAGCGGATTATGGGCGGCTCAGACTCCGCAAATCTTTAAACTGAAAGAACTTGCGAAAGCATATGACAAGGCGCTCGCCGGCGGCGGCAACTTCGGCGATGACGCATCGGTGATGGAAAATGCCGGATACAAAGTCAAAATCTTTGAAAATAAATCTCCTAACATCAAAATAACCTATCCCGATGACGTTTTCTTTGCGGAAGCGCTCTTTGAACATTCAACATTGAACATCCAACATCGAATGAAGAAAACGATAAAGAAGTTCTAAAGTGCGGGAGTGCGGAAGATTGAGTGTCAATGTGTCAGAGTGTCAGAGTGAAAAAATTAGAAAGTAGGATTTAGAAAGTAGAATTTAGAAAGCGGAAAACCTAACACTTAAAACTGATTTTGTTGGAGTTCACAACTTCAGTTGTGTGATTTGATTGGAGTTCACAGCCCCGAGTTCCTGCGGACACGGGATATTCGACCCCGAGGCCCCGCGGCTCGGGATCTTCGACTTTAGCGTGGGTTTTAAAATCTAAAAACTTTTCGTGTGTTTCGTGTATTTCGTGGTTAAAAACCTGGAAAAAGTAAAATGGAAAATGTTTGGTTCGCTCTCGGTCTCACGCTATTAGCCGGACTGGCAACCGGCGTCGGTAGCGCAATCGCTTTTTTTGCCAAGAGAACAAATTACCGCTTCCTTTCGGTTGCCACGGGTTTTTCCGCCGGAGTCATGCTTTACGTTTCATTCGTTGAGATATTTGTAAAAGGACTTGACTCTCTTACAGCCCGTTACGGCAATTATGCGGGGCATTGGTTAAACTCAGCCTCATTTTTCGGAGGAATGCTTCTTATCGGTCTTATTGATAATCTGATTCCGGCTCCTAAAAATCCGCATGAGATTCATTCGGAGGAAGAGACCGCGCCTCTCCACAATCCATCCGCGCACATTCCTCCCCCTTGGGAAACAAGCGCCGCCGCGATAAAGCAATCTGGTTCGGCCGATACAAATAATCCTGAAATCGGACGGAGAAAGCTCATGAGAATGGGCATGTTCACCGCTCTGGCGATCGCCATCCACAACTTCCCTGAGGGATTGGCAACATTTCTTGCCGCCCTTCAGAACCCGGCTCTCGGCGTCGCTATAGCCATGGCAATAGCTATGCACAACATTCCTGAAGGCATAAGTGTCTCGGTTCCAATATTCTACGCCACCGGAAATAGAAAAAAAGCTTTCATATATTCTCTCCTAAGCGGTCTCGCAGAGCCTGTCGGCGCAGGCATTGCTTACGTAGCGATTCGTTCTTTCGTCGGGGACAATACGGCCGCGATTCCCCCGCAGGTCATGGGGATTTTGTTCGGAGGCGTCGCTGGTATCATGGTCTATATCAGTCTTGACGAACTTCTGCCGACAAGCAGAGCATATGGCAAAGGGCATGACAGCCTGCTGGGGCTTGTTGCAGGGATGTTTGTGATGGCTTTAAGCCTCCTGCTTATGAAATAACCTCTGATGACAAATTCATAAAGAACCGGTTAAAAACTTTTTACGGACAGAAAATTCCATGGCGTTTGAGCATTCATTAATAGTTATTTTTTCTTTCTTCTTTGTGTTTCTTTTCGTCTTTCTCCTGCCAAAAATAATCACTAAGATCAGGCGAAAAAAGATCCTTTCCGATCCCCTTCCGGAATCTTTGAAAGACATGATTTATTCCAATTGTCATCTCTGCGGGATAATTCCGGATGAACTTAAACCGCGGCTCGAAGCGCTTGTCAAAGTTTTCCTGTCCGAAAAAAAAATTGAAGGCTGCGGAGGGCTTGAAGTCAACGACGAAATACGTGTCGCCATCGCCGCCCAGGCATGCCTTCTTTTGCTCAAGAGAAAAGGGGACAAGATTTATCCGCGCCTCGATAGCGTTCTCGTTTATCCCGGCGCATATTTTGGGACAAACCGCGCGTATCTTGGAAATGTTTTTATAAATCACCCCGACGCAAGGATCGGCGAATCGTGGAACGGGGGCTCCGTCGTAATCGCATGGGACCACGCCGCCAAAAAAATATTCAATTATCATAACGGACAAAATGTCGTTCTGCATGAATTCGCCCATCAACTTGATCAGGAGGACGGCATCGCCAACGGACTACCGTTTCTCGATGATAA
>JAGVIF010000335.1 GCA_020056205.1 Lentisphaeria bacterium
CTCCCGGCGTGCCGGAAAAACTTGGAAAAGAGGACAAAAAACGTTATCTAAAGGAAATGCGCAAACAGATAATCGCCCGGCACGGCGAAATAAAAAAGGGAGACATCAGGCTTTGGACATTCCGGGGGCTCGACCCGAAACAAAAAAATTTGTTGTTCCTGCGCTACAGAATATATGTCGGGAAAGTTTCTTCAAAGGACCAGCGCGAGACTATGGGAATATGGGGAGCTCGCGCTCCAATATACGAGGACGAGGAAAAAGACAAGCCGGACAATCCCAAGAAGGAGCCGCGCTACGAAATTGTGGCGAAATCGCCGCACCCGGAACAAATCATGTGCGGAGTCTTCATTGAGCAAAGGTTATCCCCTGCAGTGATAGACCCCGAAGGCAAAGTGACTATAGCGTTCACCAACCTTGACACCGGCGGCTCCCCACTTTTCTTTCAACCGGGCGACGGTCCGAAATTGATGGAAAAACGAACGGGATTTTTTCAAAATTATATCAGAGCGGTATTTATGATTTTCCTCAGGATTGTTTTCCTCGCCGGGCTCGGCGCCTCGGCCGGAGGCCTGCTTTCCATGCCTGTCGCGGTATTTCTTGTCATCTCATATCTTATCATTGGAATAGCGGCCACATTTATAATAGGCATCGAAAAAACCTTTGATTTCGATACGGAGGAGCTTGAAAAAGTTGAATCAGCGCTCGAATCTGCCTCAAGATACACGAGCCATGCCCTTATGACGGTCGTTATTCCGATGCAGAAATTTGAAGTTTCGGATACAATAGCCGACGGGGAACTTATAGAATTGTCATTCATCGGGCGTTTCATAATCGAAATATTTATTTTAAGGGGCCTGCCTATATTTGCCCTTGCCATATACCTATACAAACGGCGCGAAATAGGCTTGATTATACGAAAATGAATACTAAAACATTAAAAATTTTTGCGATTTTCGCAGTCGTTCTGCCGGTTTTTATTTTTCTGTCCAACTCCCTGCAGAAAAAAATGAACGACATAAAAATAGCGGAAAAACTTACAGACGCCGCGCCGGTTGAAAATGCGCCTCCTATTGTCGCTTTCACAACCGTGGCGCTGGGCAGTTTTAGAGGAATAGTGGCGGATATGCTTTGGCTCAGGGTGATAAATCTTCAGGACGAAGGACAGTATTTTGAAATGGTTCAGCTTGCGTCGTGGATAACAAAACTCCAGCCGAGATTTACCGGCGCCACCGCGTATCTCGCATGGAACATGGCCTACAATATTTCGGTAACATGTTCGTCTTTCGAGGACAGATGGAGATGGGTGAACAAAGGGATCGAGCTTATCAGGGACGAAGCGTTGAACTACAATCCCGGAGACCCGCTCTTATACAGGGAGTTAGGTTGGATATATCAACACAAGGTGGGAAACGTGATGGACGACGCAAACATATACTACAAAAACCAGATAGCTATCGAGATAATGAAAGCGTTCGGAACTCAATATCCGGACTGGGAAAGATTGGCTTCAGCCTCCGATAAATTGGAAAGCATCGAAAAAAAATATCCGCAAATCTCCGCCGCACTCGAAATTGCGAATTTCGCATCATTGTCGGAGCTTGAAACTGATTTCAGAAAAGTAGGAGATTTCAGCGAAAAATTCCTGAGCGCCCTGAACGACGCCGCGGCAAAAAATTCCCTCGACGCCTCTTTGCGGAAAAGATGGCTGAAACAAAGATACAAGCTCGATCCGGTTCGAATTCTTGCAATTGACGAAAAATACGGGGCTTTTGACTGGAGACTGCCGGAGGCTCATGCCATGTACTGGGCGACTCTCGGCATAGAATATGACAAGTCCGGAAAAATAAATGTTAATTGCGACAGAATGATAACTCAATCCCTTAAAGAAGCTTTCATGGCCGGCCGGATTCTGATAATAGACAAAAATGATTACAGAAATTTCATGACAGTTCCAAATATCAGGCTTGCGGACGCCGTCAGGAAGAACTTCGAAGACGCGTATGAACGGCAGAAAATTTCATCATTTAAAAGCGCCCTTGAGAATTTTTTGGTGGACGCCGCGGTTCTGCTGTATAATTTTGGACAATACAAGAAAGCCGATGAATACCTTAAACACCTGAGAAAACTCTCTCCGCAAAATGACAAATTCAAAGCGCCTCTCGATACTTTTGTCATCAAAGAATGGATAGAAGATGTGCAGATGTCATCGCCAAGACAGGCAATGGACATAATAAGCGGACTTATATTCCGATCCTGCTACCTTCTCGCCGGAGGCGATAAAGACGCCGCATTCGCGCATGAAAGGCTGGCGTCAATCGTGTATAAAAAATACTACTCTGACCAAAAAGAGAGCTGGGGAAGAACAGGGCTTCCGCCGTTCGACAAAATAAAAAACGATATTACGCAGAAGTGCATAGAACTCTTCCCCCCAAATATTTCCGCGCTTTTTCAAGACCAGTTGAAAAATATGCAAAGCGAAAAAAAAGCGGACGAAAAATTAGAAAAGGAAAACTCCGAATTATGAAACTTTTACTGATGAGGCACGGAAAATCGGAGACGGGCGCGGGACTGCCGGATTTTGACAGGCCTCTTGCTGAAGCAGGCGTGGAATCCGCCGAAGTCGTTGGAAAATTTCTGGAGAGAAACGGAATAATTCCCGACATTCTAATCTCTTCGCCGGCGCTGAGAGCCGCGTCAACTGCGAAAATCGCAAGAAAAGAACTCGGTCTTCCAAAAGAAAAAATGATATTCGACACCGAACTTTACAACGCAAACCCCGAAACAATTCTGAGAATAATCAAAAACACTGATTCTATCTTTTCAACAATTATGCTCGTGGGGCACAATCCGGGCTTTGAAGAATGCGCGTCAACGCTCGCCTCTTCAAATCGTTGTCTGTCAATGCCTACAGGATCGGTCGCCTGTTTTGAAACGGAAGAAAAATCGGACTGGAACTCTTTCCCAAAAAAATGCAGACTCAAATTCTTCGTGGAGCCTTCTCTCTTAAAAAAATACAATTATAAATGAAAGGAACATGCAATGTCCTATTTGAAGATTTAAAGATTTGGAGATTTTAAGATTTTTCAATCCTTCAATCATCCAATTTCCAAGGGGGGACCATGCCCGCTCCCTGTTTTCGCTGCCTTTCCTTCGTCATTGGATATTCCGTGTTGGATATTCAAACCCTTAACCCGACGGCAATAGGCGGCGCTCCTGTGCCGCTTTGTAGTTACTGATTGTCTCACAACAGTCTCGATGCGTCGTAAATATTCACCGAACCCCGCCTGCCTGTGCGCATGCCTACCGCCCCAGCGGGGCAGGCAGGGTTTACTGAACTTATACAAAAAATAAAATGCGAAATCAATGTTTTTATTCTTTTTTAGCGCGAAATAGTTGCCAACGAGATGTTTTTTGTGGAAAAATAAACTATTTCGCATTTTATTAGACGTAAATATTGCACCGAGCACGATCAGGTTGCACTGTCGTGTGCGTTGGCTTGCACACTCTTTTTGTAGCTTTGGTTTAATCGCTGATTTGAGCGGCTGCAAAATGTGTGTGCAAATGCGTTGACGTTCATTGTTCTGTCGTTTCTGTCTTGGTTTTGTTTGTTTCTTTTAATTTTTCATTCGCAACATTCACTGCAAAGTCAAAGAATAGATTTACTGCTTTTGTAAATTTGAATGAGTTACCTGTCAAAGTGATTACATTTTTTTTATTCCACCGATTTAAAAACCGTCTAAAGTCCTTTAATAATTCTATGCTGCCAATGATTTCTATTTTAGATGAGTTCTTTAATAATTGCTCAACTTCGTCAATGTCGAATGTGGCAAAGTTAATTTGCTCACAAAACCGTTTGCCTTCAAGTTCAAGTTCTCTGCAAAGTATTGAAAGAAAAATTGCGAAATCTCGTGTGTCTAGTTCTGCGGTGTTGTTTGAAATCAAAAAGGCAAATTCGCTTCTTACTTCAAGATTATAGTCAAATGAGTTTTTAAAAAAGTCGGTATAAAATTCCTTCTCTGTGTCAACGATTGTAAAAAGGTTTTTGGGAAAGAGAAGAAACTCTCCGCCTAACAATGCTTTGACTATTTCTTTATGTTCATTCGGATATTGCAGCATATATTTTAACTTTTGGCAAGGTTAATACAACATCATCAAGGTCAATTTTAAATCGTTCTTGAGTTTCAAACTCAGCATCAAATTCTTTTTCAAAAATCAAATTTGAGATAGCAGAAAATTTCATCATATCAAGTTTTACATCTTCTTCATTCAAAGTTTCAAAGCACCATTGGTAAAAATTGTCCATGGGCAAATTATTCCGTAAACGTTCTTTAAAAGAATCTGTGTTAGGCAACCAGTTATCAATTTCAGGTTCTTCATCTTCAATGTATACTTTAGCAAGTGGTTTGAAATGTTCTAGATACATTAAGGCATCCGTTTCATAATTGGAAGAGTATGTGTGGGCACGGTCAGTTTTAATCAAACTTGGAAGCGGGGAAATATACTTTTTGGGAGTGGCAAAATCTTCAAGAAAATAATAAAGTCCTGTAAGAATTTGGGAGTCGGTTTTTATTCTCTCCAGTAGTGGCAAAAGTTCACGTGTCAATTTTTTTATGTGAACATTTAATTCTTGGTCTGCATTCAAAGCGTTCAAATAAAGTTTATCAAACTGCTTTCTGATGTTGTAATCTTCTTCTTCAAATATTCTTTGGTTGGCATAAGCGGAAATTAAACTGATTGATTTTACAATTGATTTTGTCTGCGATTTATCAAGAATGATATTTAATGGTTTGATAAATTCTTCAATCCAAAAATTTGCTTTCCTAATTCTTAATGTAAGGTCAGTTGAACTGTCGGTACTTGATTTTAAAGATTCCGTGTCATTAATCAATTTTGTTGTATAGCTGTCAATGTCATTAAGA
>JAGVIF010000573.1 GCA_020056205.1 Lentisphaeria bacterium
CCAGATGCTCAACGCCGCGCTGATATCGCTGTGCGACTTTCATCTCGGAAGGATTCTTGATGAGATGGACAAGCTGGATTTATGGAAGGACACCATGCTGATCGTGAATACCGACCATGGCTTCCTCCTTGGGGAACATGACTGGTGGGGCAAGTGCGCCATGCCGTTCTTCAACGAGATCGCAAACAGCCCCCTATTCATCTGGAATCCGAGATGCGGAGCAAAAGGACAGAGGAGGAAAAGCCTTGTCCAGACAATCGATCTTCCTGCAACCATCCTTGAATACTTTGGGATCCCTCTGCCGAAGGACATGCAGGGCAAGCCCCTTTC
Source organism: Lentisphaeria bacterium (assembly GCA_020056205.1). Classification (GTDB taxonomy): domain Bacteria; phylum Verrucomicrobiota; class Lentisphaeria; order Victivallales; family GWF2-50-93; genus JAGVIF01. The sequence continues at coordinate 331 of JAGVIF010000573.1, forward strand.
GGAAACTGTAAAGAGCGACAAGCCTGTCCGCGAGGTCGGCCTCTTCGGGCTTTTCGGAGCACAGGTGAACTGCACAGACGGGAAATATGTCTATATGCGCGGTCCGGCGAAACCAGACAACACCCCGCTGTACGAATACACTCTGATGCCGACGCATATGAGGGGACCCTTCGAAGTGGAGGAACTGCACCAGATTGAAAAGCTGCAGGAACCTTTCAGTTTCACAAAGGGCTGTAGAACCATGAAGATAGCAGGACGCCAATCTAGCTGGGATACGGAACACAACAGGACAATGCTGTACGACGTAGTGTCTGATCCGAAGCAGATGAAGCCCATTGAAGATAAGGCAATAGAGGAGAAAATGTGCAGGCACATGGTCAGGCTTATGAAGGAGAACGATGCTCCTTCCGAGCAGTTCACAAGACTTGGATTGGGGGAATATCTCTATAGCCAATTGCAAAACTCAAAACCGGTAAAAGAGGGAAAATAAACCACCGATGAACACAGATAAACACAGATGAATAAAATGACGGAAAACAAGAAAAATATCGGTGTCAATCGGTGGTCAGTTGCCGATGAAGGAGATTATGAAATTCAAACGAGCCGCAAAACCGGAGGGTACAAGTTCAGTAAACCCCGTCCTTTTACTGAGCTTGTACTTAAGGTAAATATTCACCGAAAGGACGGGGTTCGGTGAATATTTACGCGGGTATGTCGAGGAGATAAGTTCTGCAACTGGCTCAGACATTAGTGAATTGAAATTTTGATGCGCAGCATCTTTAGGAGTGCGCTGTGTAAGCAGCGCTTTTGGATTATCTTAAAGTGGCGCTCACACGCCGCACTCCGAAAGACGGCTCTGCCGTCATGCGCAACAAGACGGCGTTGCCGTCAAGTAAAATTGGAAGATAAATATGAAAAACAAGATTACTATTGCCTTATGTATCGCACTCTATAGCGTATCATTGCTTGCCGCACCTGCTCCAACCCTGTCAAATAAATATGTCTTTACTGACGAAACGGCCGAGGTCATATTGAATTCCTCATCCGCGGAAGTCGCCTACGAGATGAAGACCATCACCCGTGACGGATGGGTCCCTTCTGAAAATGGTAAGGTGGCCGTCAAGAATGGAAAGATTCAAATCAAACCGTTGGAGGAAGGGATACATATTCTGACATTGAAGACCGAGCCTGCCGTCGAACTGCGTTTCCTGGCGATAATGCCTCCTCCAAGCCCGATGGATCCGGACGCATTGCGGCGTGCTCTGCCACGGTCAGCTGAAAAAATCCTCAAGGGCGAACCCTGCAAGATTCTGGCGATGGGGGATTCCGTTACAAATACCGGCGACTTTGAAAACATGCTTGCAATGATGCTTTCAAGGGCAAGCGGAAACAGGAATATTTCCGTAGTTGACAAGTCCTATCCCGGACGCTCCATTGACGCGTCAGTGCGAAATTTTCAGGATGATGCGATTTTCGCAAAACCGGATCTCGCATTGATAATGTACGGTCTCAACGATCAGGGAAGCGGCGCTTCTCCGGACGGCTATCTGGAACAATATGAATGGCTCGCAAAGCATCTGGCTCAAGACTGCGGTTCCGACGCTGTCTTCCTCCAGCCAACGCCGCACATCGACATTCCCGTGCGGACGGAGGACGCGCCGCCGGGTTCGAATCCCCCGGAATATGCGTTCCGCACTATTGGGTTTGCGGAATCAGTATCACAGCTGGCTAAAAAAATGAAAATTCCTTGTGCGGAAACTTTCAATGCGATATGGGGTGACGGCGGAAAGACCGTCGGGGAATCTGCGGAAAAGATCTGGCCCCTGTATCCCACTTCATATTCCGCCCAGTTCTCCTCGCTTATCGAAAGCGATGGAAAAGGCGACACTATCCATCCGAACGCACTTGGGCATCTTATGATCGCGAAAGCCGTTTATAATTCGCTCGCATGTCCACAGATTCCTGCGCTTCTCGAAAAAAAAGCGGTCAGCATCTGGACGGATTCCGGGGTGAAAAGCACGATTTCAATGGCAAACCGTTCTGATAAAGTCATGGTCGGCAAATTGGCGGTCTTTCCTCGTATGGAATGCGGCCCCTTAAATCTCACGAGTCCAGGAGAATACAAGATCAATCCAGGGGAAACCTCAGAATTCAAGGTTGAATGGCCCGATGCCATCAAGCCTGAAGATCTGTTTAAATATCCCGCAATTGCGTGCCTTGCTCCGGGAAATCCGATAATAGCCGTGGTAATCTATTCCGAAGGCAAAACAAATATATCCGGTGTTCCTGCCCCATTCGGCATTCCTTCTTTCATCCGTGAGAGACTGGTTGTTGAAAAACCAAAAGTCCAGGTGCGTCTTGACAATGGTGAAAGAATGGAAATCGAGCTTCCTCCAGACAAAGACAACGGCAGGATTCCACTGATCTTGAAGGTCCGGAATGGCTGGGCGGTTGCCGAACTCGCATTCTGCAGATATGCCCCGGCTCTGAAAGGAGAGGTGGTTGTCGATGGGGATGACAAGGAATGGAGCGAAAATAAATACTCCGTGGTCGGAGAAGCATTTCAGGCGCGTTGGGTGCGGGGAATTGAAGACAAGCGTACAAGTCCGTCCGAATGCAATCTGAAATGGACTTGCAAGGCGGGAGGGCAAGGCCTCTTCTTCTGCATCAGGGCGGAAGGCTCGGTCGAAAAAGACAATTTTACGTTCTTTTTTGATATTCGGAAACCGGAACTTCTCGGGACGCCCGGCCCTTACTATTGGGTCTCCGGATCTCTCTCGAACGACGGAATTATAAAAGTCTCAAAAGGCGAAACTTCGAAAAAGGCGGCTGGCCTTGCGGGTAAATGGAAAAAGACGGATAACGGCGCATTCATGGAAATTTTCATTCCTTACGAATTGATGGAAATTGATTCTTACCCGGAGAGCGGGGATATCGGATTTTCCCTCTGGTGGACTCATAACGGAAACGCTGGAATCACAAATCTCATGTGGTCGGAAGATGGACATCCCTGGAATACCAGATGGTATGGCATTATACGTATCGAGAAAGAATTCGGACAAAATCTTCCATATATGATCAGGATCAAATAAATTACAAATAAATCTAAAATAGGAGAATATTAAATGTCTACTCGACAAAAAGCGAGTTTAACAACTCCCTTGAAAAACGTCCTGCCAATCGTAGCTGTCATCGCGACAGGGGCGATGCTTCCACCAAGTTTCGCCGCTGAGAACATGGTGGGAAGGCAAAGCCAAAACGAAGGCATTCTTGTCCTGCCAGCCCCGGGAACGGTCAAGATTGACGGCGACCTGTCAGACTGGGATTTATCGGGAAGAATCCAAGTTTTTGCGGAATACACGTTGCGCGACCGCTTCTCAGGAGAAGCCGCGGCGATGTGGGACAAAGACGCCCTCTACGTGGCCGCAAAATGGCGCGATCCAAATCCCATGAACAGCAGGATAGACCCCAAACTCAACCCGGGTGATGGATGGAAAGCCGACGCGCTACAGCTCCGTGTTCAAACCAGCGACCAAGCATCATGGATAACGACATGGTTCTTCGCCGACAGGGGCGAACCGGTATTGGACCTGGCAAAGTGGAAGAACATGTCAAATAGCAGGGACGGCGTAGATGGGAAACTGTTCGTCGGGGAAAATGGAAAGACAGATATTGGAGAGGGAATTGAACTCGCCTATAAAAAAGACGCAGATGGAAAAGGCTTTGTCCAGGAATTGCGCATCCCTTGGAGCCATATCCATCGCAATCCTCCTGAAATAAAATCCGGCTATGCAATCAAGCTCGGAATGGAATTCATCTGGGCTGATCCCACCGGCAGGGGCTGGCCAGTCCACCGTTATGCCGACAATATGCAACCTGGAAAAACTTCACGCGAATTCTACTGGACCGCTATCGACAACTGGGGAAATGCCGAACTCATTGAAAAGGGCAACGTCGCACCACGCAAATACACTCCTGAAATCGAGAAGATCGTCGGAACCGTGCCTGTTAGTGTCGAGATTCCAGCCGATGCAAAAATTTTTACAATTGTGATCGAAGACGGCTCTTCGGCAAGCTCAGGACAAGCAAACGGCGGGCGTGTTAGGAATTTGGCCGGAGACTGTGATCCGGAAATTTATGGCACAGGAAGCAAGGACGGAAAAAGAACTGTTGAAGTCCTATGGGACTGCCTTGACGACGCAGGCAAAGCTGTCCAGCCTGGCAACTACAAGGTCCGTGGTCTCGTCAGAGGTGCAATCTCAGCCGAATACGACATGTGCTACTACAATCCCGGCAATCCGGCCTGGAAGACAAAAGACGGAAAAGGTGCCTGGGGCGCGGACCATCATCCGCCAAGAGCAGTTCTGTCTAGCGGCGACATTGTCGTCGTCACATGGATATTCGCAGAAGGCGGATATGGCATAATCGGGCTTGGTCCCGATGGGGAAAAAATATGGAGTCAGTACCGCGGCGCGGAATGTTCGGCGGCTGATTCTGAATATGTCTACGCATATCAGTCCGTGCACTGGCATTCTGCGGGGATGCGCTCGGATTTCCTATGCCGTTATTCCCTGAAGGACGGCTCCGAAAAACCATTCGTCCTCGACGGCAAGGAACGCCCGTTCGATCTCTCGCTGAAAGATGTCCTCGGCAAGATATACGATGATGTTTCATCGAAGAAAAAGGCACTTGACGCCGCTGAAGGGGAGCAGGAATCAGGAGCCATAACTGGCATGGCTGCGAAAAATGGAACGCTCGTGCTGGCATTGTCATGCGACAAGATCGCAGTCCTGGAAGCCGCGACAGCCAAGCTTGTGAAAACAATTGATGTGAAAAAACCCTCCGCTCTTGCCTTCGATCAGCAGGGACAGCTCTTCGCTCTTCTCGACGGTATCGTCAATAGGATCGATCTGGCCAAGGGAACAGTCACCGCCATCGCGACACTAGACGTGGAAAAAGCAACTTGCATTACTTTTGACAACACTGGAAATCTCCTTGTTGCAGACACTGGCAAGGACAGCCAAGTCAAAGCATTTGACCCTTCGACAGGCTCAGGGCAGGCAAGCAAACTCGTTTATACATGCGGCAAAAAAGGCGGACGGCCAATCAGAGGAATTTTCGATGAACAGGCGATGTCGCAGATCGGCGGAGTCGCAGTAGACGCCAAAGGAAACGTATGGGTTACGGAAAGCTGGGATTATCCAAGGCGTGTGTCGGTATGGGGAAAAGATGGCAAACTGGTCAGGGACTACATCGGCAATACGGGCTACAGCGGTGCCGGGACTTATTTGCATGATCAGGATACTTCCCTCGCTTATTACGGTCCAGTGGAAATGCGAATTGATCGCAAGACACGTTCATACAAGGTCACAAAAATCCTCTGGGTTCCCGATGAGTCCAAGGGAGAAAGATTTATCATACCGGGCGGCCAGTCAAATGCATCTCCCCTGCGATTCCGCAAAGAGGTCTCAGGTGTTCAGAAAGAATACATGTACCACCGCGCTGAAGGCGGGCCGCATGTTATTTTCATGGAGTTTCCTGATGGCTGGCGTCCAGTAGCGGCAGTCTGTGTCATTGGACACCTGTTGAATCTGATGGATTATCACCACATACCCAAGACAATGCCGTCCGGTGAATGGGAAGGTCTAGATCCCGCCGACGGTTGTTTCTGGAACGATGCCAACAGCGACGGAATTCCTCAGCGCTCCGAATGCGTCATTGTCCCTGCTGCTAAAAAAAGCCAGCTCGGTAAAAGCTGTACTCCTGATCTTGCCCTGCGCCTCAATAACGGCTGGGGCGGCAGGATCGGCCCTGATTTCAGCATCTACGCCGGCTCTATGGAAAAAGGCGTTGTCCGCTACAAACCTTTGCGAATTTCGCAAGATGGAGTACCTTTCTACGGTCCGAAAGGAATCGAAGAACTTGATGTCAAGGCGATTGGCGACATGATTCCGTCAAGCGATGGGAAAAGTCTTGTCTGCATAGGAGCAAATCACGGCGGTCCGGCGCTGCCTTTCCTTTCCGTCACGCTCGCCGACAAGAAGATCGAATGGACATATCCCAATCTTTATGCCGGGGTTCATGGTTCGCATAGGGCGACCATGCCCAAGCCCGGACTCTTGATCGGACCATTGAAGGTCTGCGGTGTCGCCGACATGGGAAAAGAGATCGGCGGGGTCATGCTTATCCGCGGAAATCTCGGACAGGATTTCCTATTCACCATGGACGGACTCTTCATCGCGTCAATCTTTCAGGACTGCCGTCTTCCCGCAGAATCCCTGCCCGACAGCGAAGAAAAACTTGCGGGAATGCCGCTTGAAACATTCAGTGAAGGCGGCGAACCTTTCAACGGCTGGTTCGGCAGACAGAACGATGGAAAAATCCGTCAATCATGTGGAATTCCCGGACAGGCCGGGATGATCATGGAAATAAAAGGATTGGATACTATCCGCAGATTTGACGCGGGAAGTCTTTCCCTTGACTCCGTATCCATTGCAAAGGCTATCGCAGATAACGCGGCACGTGAAGCGAAAGTGAAGGAATCCGCAAAGCTCGTCTTCACTCGCATGACAACCCCGCCCCCTCTCACCGGTGAGGGGAAAAACTGGGAGAAAATACTTGGTATCACCGTCAGCAGGGAGGGACAGGCTGACAAGGCAGTCGTCAAACTTGCATACGATGATAAGAACCTTTATGCTTTCTTCGACGTTTCCGATCCAACTCCATGGCTCAATGAAGGAAAGGACTTCACGAGGCTTTTCAAGACTGGAGACGCAGTCGACATACAGCTCTCGACAAATCAGACTGCCTCTACCGGCGATCAGCCGGCCGAAGGAGACATACGGATAGTCGTAGCACAGTTCAACGGCAAGGCTTCAGCAGTGATCATGGCGCCAGTCGCTAAAAAGGCTCCGGCTGAACTCCGCAAAGTCTACACCTCATTCATAACCAGGGTCTTTGACCGCGTAGAAGTCCTGAAGGATGCGGTCGTCGCGGTGAAAATCCGTGACGGCGGTTACTGCGTTGAGCTGGCGGTTCCACTGAAGGACATTGGTTTCAGACCGTCACTAGGGAAGACCAGAGGAGATATCGGTTTCATATCCTCTGACAACAAGGGGATGATCAACACCGCGCGCACCTACTGGTCAAATAAGAATACAAATCTTGTAAACGATCTCCCTTCAGAGGCTTGGTTCAGTCCTTCAAAATGGAGCGAGATCGAAATTAAATAAATTGGAGAAACGGCATATGAAGAAAAATACTGGAAAAAGGAAACGTGCAAATACCGACTGGATGCGCGATGCCCGATGGGGCGCGATGACGCATTACCTGCCGGACCTGCCAAGCGC
>JAGVIF010000216.1 GCA_020056205.1 Lentisphaeria bacterium
ACATACCGCTTTGGGTATGCCTCCGGTTTTGTGGCTCGTCTGAATTTCACAATCTCCTTCATCGGCGCTGGTTTTGACTTTTGCAATTGGCTCTATGGACATGTATTAAGTTCAGTAAAAGGGCGGGGTTTACTGAACTTATACGTTTCTTGTTGATAAAACTGCGTAATTCGCAGTCCATCGCTGATTTTAAAATTGCGATTTAAAGCGATAATATACTTGCAAAAAGCAATTTTTAAACAATCTTTAAAAGGAAAGCGCCGCAGTGCGCGAGACCAGTTGACAAGAGCATCACAGTCAATTCCATTAAACAGAGTCAGAATAACAACAAACAACGGGAGTTTTTCATGAACCCACAAATTGCCATCATACTCGCCGAAGGCTTCGAAGAAATTGAAGCCATCGCTCCGGCCGACATACTGCGGAGACTCGGTTTCAATGTCTGCATAGCCGGACAAAACAAAAAAATAACCGGCTCTCACGGAATCACAGCGAGCGCCGACGCCGAGCTCCGCGATTTGAAACCGGAACAGATAGACTGTCTCGTCCTCCCGGGAGGAATGCCGGGCTCGGTAAATCTCAAAAATAATCCCGCCGTAATAAAACTCGCAAAAAATATGGCTTCGCAAAATAAAATAATATGCGCGATATGCGCCGCTCCAATAGTTCTTGCTGAAGCCGGACTTCTTATTAAGGGAATCAGAGTTACCGCCCATCCTTCGGTAAAAGACCAACTCGGCGCGGCTGAATACACCGGACAAATGACCGAGATTCACTCAAATATAATAACCGGAAAAGGACCCGGCTCAGTATTTGAATTCGCCCGCGCCATAGCCTCGTCTCTCGGAAAAAAAAATGAGGCCGAAAAACTTTTAAAGGACATGTTCATCGTAACATAAACCTACATTTATGTTACGGAGCGCTAAGCAGTTGGGATTTCAGGATTTTTCCATCTATTTCCGACAGCGGCTTTTTATTTTTGACCGCTTCGGCGGCGGCGAATCCAGCCGCCTGTCCGATGGATGCTACGACCGGCATGACTCTCAATGAAGAATGCGCTTCATGGGTGGAGCTTATTGCCCTGCACGCCATCAGCAAGTTTGTGCTTTCCTCAGGAATGAGACAACGGAATGGTATTTCATAAAATGGCCCTTCAACCTTTTTGATTACCGTTCCTTCGCCTTTGGGGTTGTGAATGTCTATCGGATATGAGGATCTGGCTATTCCGTCCCCGAAAGTTTTCGCGCCTACCACGTCTCCGGCTGTAAGCTTGTATGCGCCGGTGATTCGCCTGGTTTCCCTGACCCCGATCTGGCAGGCCATTTTGAGCATAAACGCGTCCTTGAAGAATGCAGATTTCTCCCTGAAGAGCGAGAAGAGGCTCATGGCTTGGCTGCGTCCCTCGATTTCGGCCTGGCCGAGTTCCATGGAATCGGTTCCATCCTTGCCGATTATCCTAGTGGTGTTGAAGTGGATGACATCCGGACGAAGCGTCCTGAAAAGCAGGACATTTTCGCGCGGGATAGTTATTGCGCCGCTTTTCTTGGCGTCCGAATATATGGAATTGAGATTTTCCATGACTTCCCCGAATGACGAGAAGCCGGAAACACCGCCAACCCTGAAACACAGTGTCATTGGCTGGCAGTCCCCTTCATCTCCGGCTCCCATCTCATATGGGAATCCTGCCAGATAGGCTAAGTCTCCGTCGCCTGTCGCGTCAATGAAGACCTTCGCCCTGATGCGCGGATTGTCGGACTTTGTGGTAAGCGATATCTCGTCAATAGAACTTTTATTGATTTTCGCTCCGCTCACAAAGGAATGATAAAGTATTTTAGCTCCCGATTCGATAAGCATTCCGTCAAGTACAAACTTAAGAATTTCGTCATCGAAAATCTGGCCGCTCTCGTCGGCGGCGCCCATACTTTTCAGGCGATTTACAATTTCAACAAAAATCGGAGAGGCTATGATGTCCCCGTCGCCTTCGCCGCACTCCCATGCCCCGTCCGCTTTCTGAATTTGTCTCCGAAAGGACATGAACGGGTTTACAAGCCCTGATGTCGCCATCCCTCCCGCGAATCCATATTTCTCAACAAGCAGGACTGAAATTCCTTTTCTCGCGGCGGCGATGACGGAGCATACCCCTCCCATTCCCCCTCCGCATACAACTATATCAAAAACATTGTTCACAATAAAATCTCCTATTTAGAGTCTGCTGAAAAAAGATTTTTGCGAAAATCGCAAAATTTTTTTTGCGCATACTCTAGAGCCAGTTGCAAAAGTCATAAACCGCGCCGTTGCAGATGCCATCGGAGGGCTCGCAAGTATTTTTGGCAGGGGCAATACCCACAGCGGTCTTGCCCC
>JAGVIF010000138.1 GCA_020056205.1 Lentisphaeria bacterium
CGAAAGACCTGTCAGGAGACGCAAGATAATCCTTTCCGCTGTAATTGGGGCAATCCCGATGGCGGCTCTCGCTCTCGGATTCTTTGGTTCCGTAGCTTTCATGATATGGGGGGAGAATTCCGCAGGTAACTATCTGTATACTTGGCCGGTTCTCATCATTCCTGCGATTTCATGGCTGGTTTGGGGTATAGTATTCTACAAAAGTTTTTCAGGCGAAGACCCGAAATCCTTCACCTCAAGTATCACTCGCTGGCTCTTGCGGGGGAGCATTCTTGAATTGTTAGTTGCTATCCCAAGCCATATCATCTCCCGACACAGAGACGAGTGTTGTGCGCCGCCCCTCACATTATTGGGAATAGCAACAGGTCTGGCGATAGCACTAATGTCGTTTGGGCCGGGTATTTTCTTTCTCTTCGCGCAAAGAATTAAAAACAAGAACGGAAAACAACATAACAAGGTAACCAACCACGACTCGTAACAAGCCGCGCTTTGCGCGTCTGTTACCTGCGGGTTATTGCTGACGTTATCTGCGAGAAATAGAAATACGCTTGAAAAGCCCACAATTGACTGTATGGTAAGCGCGGAAGTTGGAGTTGGAGAAAATGAAATGAACAATTTATACACTGCGATAATCCACAGGGAAGAAAAGCTATATGTTGCAGAGTGTCCTGAAGTTGGCACGGCAAGCCAAGGCTATACCATCGAAGAAGCTATAAGCAATTTGAAGGAGGCTACGGAACTTTATCTTGAAGAATTCCCGATAAAATCCGTAGAACACCCCATCCTCACCACATTTGAGATTTCTGTCCATGCCTGAATTCCCGCATTTATCCGAAACCGAGATTGTCAAAATATTCCAGAGCATGGGATTTGCTGCCGCAAGGCAAAAGGGAAGCCATGTCATTCTGCGGAAAGGAAATAGAGGCTGTGTCGTTCCAATGCACAAAGAAGTTGCGGTAGGAACATTGAAAAGCGCCATCAAACAAGCGGGAACAAATCCTGAAGAGTTTATCAACGCATATCGAAACAGATAACCGGAAATTTTACCCTGCCGCAAGGATCGCGGCTATATTTGCTCGGCGGAAGTCCTTCCGCACAAGCAAATCTGAACTTTTCGGGACAGGGATCCGAACCATATTTCCACTTGGTTTGACCCCAGAAAATTGCGATGCAATTTTCGTTAGATAATCCGGAGCGGAAGTCTGCGGAAAGACTTACGCCCAGATTATCTATCCTAAGTGTTTTTCATTCTTTTTTTTATTCTTTTTTTTGCCTTATCTATGGCGGTTTCAGCGTCCGACGGGAAAAGTTCATTCGTTTCGGGATGGTCTTTGGCTTCATCCTTCAAGCCATCCTCAATATCTTTTTTTGGACTCCGCTCTGTTTTTACCGGCATAGCGCGCAGCCTCAACAAGGATGCCGCGCTCCTGAGTTTTTCCAATAATATTTCGTCCCTCAGCCCAACGGATGGAAGGAAGCGCCTGAACGCTATTTCACATATCAAAAATATCATTGACGCGAGGGCGATGATATGCGATAGAGGAAAAACTGTTTCCGAACTGGAAAGTTCATCAAAGATTCCATCCATTGATATTCGTTCTCTCCCGCCGCTCATCCTTGCCAATCTTTCAAGAGTTTTTCTGCCCCTCGAAAAATCCTTCTCCGGACGAAATTCCTGCGGATACGGAAGGCGGTAAACGGCGGCGCGCAACAGCTTGTCGGGTTGCCCGCCGGCGTCAGGCGCGGAAATATAATAATAACTTGTCCCCTCTTCCGGAATTGGCAGCACGGATGAAAGGCTGTCGGCGTCATTCCATCTCATCTTAAAATATTTTTTTGAGATTTGTTTTTCGCCTTCGGACAGCATCATAATGCGCGGTTCGGAAGAAAACGGATCGCTTTTCCTGTCCGGGTCAAGTTCAATAGTTATCAGAGCTTCGTTGCCCTCGCGCCTTGACTTTATGAAAAAATCGTCGTTTTCGTTCTGCGAAGAATTCAACCATCGCATGCAGGAAAGAAAAATGTCGCCGGCCTCCTTCCATGCGCCAAAGGGCCCGGTGAATTTTCCGTCAAGCTCTCCGCCAAACGCCAGAGTCCTTCCGTTTCCCACCCGCATAAATGAGAGGATGGGAGTTTTTTCCTCGTCCGCGCCGGATATGCCCAATGAGGCGCCCGGCTTCAAAAAACAGACATTGGCTCC
>JAGVIF010000581.1 GCA_020056205.1 Lentisphaeria bacterium
AGAAACACTAAAAATTCCCTCTTGGATGCAAATATTGAAGAAGTCATTTTGCCTTTTTTTCAGAGGCTTGTTCTGTGGTTATCAAGAGCAGGACAGGCTCCTTGCCTGTATGTTTTTAGATGTAGCATAAGTCTCTGGCTTGTGATTTGGACGATTCAAGAATAAATAGAACCCAAAAATTTTGAATTCCACAATCTGTGGTACATCAAGAAAAAAAAAGATGCAAGCCGGAGGCTTACGCTACTTTTTGTTTGCCACCCAATCATCCATGGGACGGTAGTGGCTTAAAACCTGACCCTTAAAACTTAAAACCTAAAACTTAAAACTGCCTCTTGACCGCGCGCCTACGCCGCGCTGCTCAAACGCAAAATGTAGGTTCATGGATTGACGCCTTGAAAATCGGCGAACTCGGGGTTAGCTTTAATGTCCACAAAAAATTGGAAATTCTGAATTCTCATATGACTGAAAAAAGAAACATAGAAAAGTATTTGGGCTACGGCGCCGTGGTTCTTATCGGGCTTGGTTGTCTCGCCGTTCTAAAACCGTTCATATCGGCGCTGTTGTGGGCGGCAATCATTTGCTATACGACGTGGCCGATCTTCCAATTTGTTAAACGATTCACGAAGGGAAGGAATGCCGTTTCCGCTGTCATTATGACATTTCTGGTGGCGCTTTTTTTCCTAATACCTTTGATTCTTCTTGCCGTGGCGCTTGCGGAGAACATCTCGAAATTAGATGAAATAAAAATGGTTTTCAAGAACGAAATACTGCCGTCTATCCCCGCGTGGATTAAGAAAATTCCTTTTGCAGGTCAGTTCCTTGCGGAAAAATGGGAAGATTCTTCACCGGACACCGGACTGATACTGGCATATCTTAAGGATTTCATCATAAGCACACATGCCTGGTTCTTTAGGAGGATATTCGATATGGGCAGCGCTATCCTCCAGATAAGTCTAAGCGTTCTTGCGTGCTTCTTTTTTTACAAGGACGGCGAAATATTCGCGCGAATTCTGGATGAGACCGTTCACCGGATTGCCGGAACTTTCAGGCATCATGTCATAGAAACTGTTGACAATACTATAAGAGGAGTGGTATATGGGATCGTAGGAACGGCGCTCTGGCAGGGCGTCGCCGCCGGATTTGGTTTTTGGCTTGCCGGTGTTCCGTCCGCGTTTCTGCTTGGCTTCATTACGTTCATTCTTTCTCCGATCCCGGCAGGCCCTCCTATTGTATGGATATCCGCATCGCTGTGGCTTTTCAACCATGGCCTGATAGGATGGGGAATTTTTATGATTTTGTGGGGCGCCATATCAGTGAGCTCCGTTGACAATGTGATAAGGACTTATCTGATAAGCAAAAACGCCAAGATTCCATTCATCCTTATCTTCCTTGGCGTAATCGGAGGAATCTTATATTTCGGATTCATCGGGATATTTCTTGGACCGGTTCTCCTCGCGATAGGCTATAATTTACTCAAGGAATTCTACGCAAAAAATAATTTTGCGTCTTCCGTGAACAAAAACATTGAAATATAGGCAAATAGGGTTCACTGAAAAATTCAAAAAATATTACATAAGCAACTGATCGACAGCGCCGTCATCGGCGGCATATCGAGTTCAATCTCGCCATTTTTCACCGGCAGACGCCGCTTGCGGCCGAGGCCTTTTGTATCGAGATTTCGCAGGCTCAGCTGTTTGCAATTCTTCCAGTTGGAAGGGAGTTTCCATTTTCTCTTCGCGCCGTTCCTGCTCCATGCGATGATCTCTCCTTTGCGCCAAAGCGCGGGGATGAAGAGATCGTGTCCGTCGACAAGAAGATTCCCTTTCTGCCGGATGCTGTGATGACGATCAGAGACACGGACGGAACTGACAATGCCGCCCTCGAAATGGACAGAATACTCATCGGCGGTCTGACGCAGTTCCAGCGCCTGATGCCGGTTGAGGAAATACCATGGCAGCGTCTTCTCGCAAAATGGTTGTGTCATGGACTCCACGCAATGGGATTTGTCGTCGGAATGAACATATAAGTCACAGGAGCAACTTCTGCCCCATGCTTCTTCATACCTAGTTCCTGCTTCAGGTACGAAGCAGGCGCCGGCCCACGCGGGAAGTTTGTGAACTTGTCCCGTGCGCATGTTCCATCCTTCGTGTCCGCCGCAGAGCAGGGACGGTGAATAGCGCAGACGGCTCTGCTCGTCGAGGTTCAGCGCCCAGACCATCGGCACATAGCCGACAAGCTCATGATAGCTGAGATACTCGTTCGTCACGTCAACGCCCTTAGAGTCCCAGTAGCGGTAGATATTTTTCGCTGTCTCAATCTCCATCTCCACGCTGACCCCGTGATATCCGCTCGGATGCGGACGGAACGCGTCAATGTGCACTGTTCCCGCATCCGCCAGCGGCAGATATTCGAGAAGGCGATCGATCCGTTTCCTGCCAAGTCCGCATTCCCACTCGCGAGTCTTTGATATCCAATAGCACAGCTCCCCGTCCCAGATGTCGCCCTTCCTGAGAGCGCCGTCCTGGTTTTTGATTATCAGATCCTTCTTCACATACTCTTTCCAGAGCGGACTGTTCATATAGGCGTCATCCATATTGATATGGACGCTCACGATGGCGTTGAACTTCTTTGCGGCCTCAATAAGCCAGAGCAAGCTTTCACGGGCGTCCTTGTCGCAATTCCGCTTGATCTTCCTGTTGGCCTCAAACCATGCCGGATATTTCGAGTCATGCCCCTCATACTGCCAACCGGCGAGATAGACGATCTGCTTCAGTCCGCGCGTCAGCTCATGCATCCCTTTGATGATGCCGAGAGACTCCTCTGCGGTGGCATATGGTTTTGGAGAGCTTTTCCTCGACATGAAAATCTTGTACGCCATCAACTGGTGGTATTGGTGCCGGGGTTTGATAACAGGTTTCATATAGCTAATCTTTCCTTTCTTCAGATTTACCTCCATTTTACGCCGCAGGCGTGGAGGGCCACGCTTGCCGTGGCCGGTTATTTCACAGTTGCTGCAAAGCGGTGTTCGGCAGTCTGTGTTTTTGCTTTTCGCACGATCACCTCTTTAAGTTAAATTCAGGTATATACGGTTTTACAGTATTACAGTTTTACGGCTTTATTTTGTGAATCAAAGGAGTCCCCGAATGATTGGAGCATTTTTGATATTGACTTGGCTTCCTTTATGAACTCATCCGCCTTCTCAAATCCAATAATTCCAACTTCCGACGCAATATAAAGCTGTGTCCTTAATTCGGCGGCGGAACCGCTGGCAATCGAAAGAAATCTCTTATAATCAGCCTTACTGTTTCTTTCGCTTCCCTCCGCAATATTTGAAGGGATGGAAATCGCCGATCTCAAGATATGTTCCTTAAGGCTAAAATCTTTGCAACTCTTCAATTCCTTGTAAAGATTCACGCTAAGCCTGCACGCTTTCTTCCATACCGCTATACGCTATGAAATTTGTCTGACTTTGATCCCGACGCAGTTGAAGAGTTTCGATGTAAGTTCTTCCATGTGGTAGTTTTTTCTGTAGATAACTTCTTTTATGCCGGCGTTTATTATCATTTTAGCGCACAACAGGCATGGACTATATGTGGAATATATGCTTGCGTCTTTGACTGATATTCCGTGGTATGCGGCCTGGACTATGGCGTTTTCCTCGCCGTGGCTACAGATGCACTCGGTGAGTTTCTCGCCCGATGGCGTATCGGATGCGCACCTTGGGCATCCGCCGTCATCGCAGTTTTTTACGCCTCTCGGGGTTCCGTTGTAGCCTGTTGAGATTATGCGTTTGTCTTTGACAATTATAGAGGCGACATGCCTCCTTGAACAATTGCTTCTTGTGGCCGCCACTTCGGCAATGTTCATAAAATATTCATCCCAGTCGGGGCGCTTCATTTTTTTTCTTAAAGTGTTTTTCATCAATGGGTTCAAGTTTCGACCGAAAATATCTCCGGCGCAACCTTGCCGATCAGGTCTTTGGCCAATTGAATGGAGTCGTCCGATTTTTTGAAAGACAACGCTTTTCTTGAAAGTTCCTCAATCTCGCGAAGTTTGATGCGTCTTATAAGCCTCCTTATCGGCCCGATTGCAGACGGTGTCATGCTAAGTTCGTTGACGCCGAGCCCTATAAGCAGGATTGCGTAGGCGGGATCGCCGGCCATTTCGCCGCAAACGCTTACCCATACGCCGTTTTGTTTTGCGGCGGTGACTACATTGTTTATGAGTTTTAGTATTGAGGGGTGGCCCGGCTGATAAAGCCCGGCAACTTTTTTGTTGGTGCGGTCAACCGCCAGAGTGTATTGGGTCAGATCGTTTGTTCCGATGCTGAAAAAGTCAACTTTTTTTGCAAGGTGTTCCGCGATGAGAGCGGCGGACGGCGTTTCAATCATTATTCCTTTTTGGATTTTTTCATCAAAAGGGAGGTTTTCTCTTTTTAGTTCCTCTTTCGCATCTTGCATGAGTTTTTCTATTGCCTCGACTTCCTCGAAAACGGTGATCATCGGAAACATTATTTTGACATTTCCGAACGCGCCCGCGCGGAGTATTGCTCTTATCTGCGACTTCATTATTTCTTTGTGTTCAAGGAAGATGCGTGTCGCCCGCCATCCGAGGAATGGGTTTGGCTCGGGAGTTGTTTTAAAGTACTCGGTTAATTTGTCTCCGCCTATGTCGAAGGTTCTTATTACAACCGGCTGCCCCTTCATATCGGACGCGATTTTAGAATAAATTTCAAACTGTTCTCCCTCCGAGGGAATTGCGGGATATTCCGAACTAAAAACGAGGTATTCGGTTCTCATCAGGCCGATGCCGGCGGCTCCGTACTTCAACGCCGATTCACACTCATCCGGGTACTCGATGTTTGCCGCAAGCTGTATCCTGAATCCATCTATCGTTTCGGGCCTTAGCCTGGTTTCTGTGAGCAATTCCGACTGAAATTTTTCGTTGCGCGTCTCTTTTTCCGCATATATATGCAGAGTGTTTTGGCTCGGGTGGAGTATCAACGTGCCGATGTAGCCGTCAACAACAACTATGTCGTCATCGCGGATCGTTTCAACAGGGTTTCCTTCTATGCCGACAACGGCCGGAATGCCCAGAGAGCGCGACATGATTGCGGTATGGGATGTTTTCGCCCCGGTTTCTGTTACTATGGCGAGAATTTTTTCCCGGTCGAGCTCGGCTATGTCGGTGGGGGCAAGTTCATCGGCGACAATTATCTTTTGTCCGGTAAAGTTTTCGAATATTTCGCTGCCTTTATCTCCTTCCGCAAAATTACGCAAGACCCTTTCGGCGATGTCTTTTATGTCAGCGGCTCTCTCTCTGAAATAACTGTCCGGCATACTGCTTATGGCGCTGACATATCGTTTTATGGTTTGGTTGAATACGAAGTCAATGTTTTTTTTATCAGCCCTGACTTGTTTTTCTATTTCATCAATCAGCGCCTTGTCGCTGAGGATGAGCATGTGGGCGTCGAAGATTTTTGAATCTTTTTCGCCGATGGCATTTTTGAGTTTATTCTGTAATTCAAGGATATCGCTTTTTGTTTTTTCAATGGCGGCGCTGAATTTTTGTATTTCCGTCTCCGTTTCGCCCGCTGAAATATTCCGCTCCTCAATAATTGTTTTAGCTTTTGATATGACGATAGCCGGTCCTATTGATACTCCACCCGACGCGGCTATCCCCTTGAAGACGATTTCTTTTTGAATTTCTTTTGTCATCTATCTTGACGCGGTTTTTTTTGAGGGGAGGGCGTCAATCTTCCTGAAATTTTGAATTCACCAGATTAACAAGGGCGAGAAAGGCCGTTTCGGCGTCTTCTCCCGAGACTGTTACTTTTATTTTAGTTCCGTATCCGGCGGCGAGCATCAGCAGTCCCATGAGGCTTTTTCCGTTCACAATTTCGCCGTCTTTTTCAACGACGATTTCTGAACAGTAGACGGACGATATTTGGACGAAAAGAGAGGCCGGCCTCGCATGGAGTCCGAGCGAATTTTTAATTTCCAGTTCCGCCGAATATGTTTTTTCTTTTACCATCGCCTTTTAAAGAAAATGCGAAATTCGCAATTCCGCGGGTTTGCAATTAGAGAAATAAAGGGCTTAAATATTGACATTTTATCAGAAAAATCAAATTATTATTATGACAAAGCGGATATTTTTATTATTGTTAGTTTTATTTTGGGGCATTTTATTGCCGTTGCGGTCTTTGGCGGAGGGAGCGATAAAGTGCGCTGTTTGCGGAAAGGTCGTCAGGTCTGGCGCCAATTATCTAAAATCGGATGACGGACGATTTTTTTGTTCAAAAAATTGTTATGAGAAAAGCCTGCCGTTGTGCTCGGTTTGCGGGAAGAGGATTTCCGGCGCGTATCTGAAGGGAAAAGACGGACAGCTTTTCTGTTCTGAAAAATGCATTTCAACGACGTGGCCGGAATGTTCGCTTTGTCGTAGGAAGGCAAAGTCCGGCGCTGTCATTTTTTCGGAGGGGGGGGAATTGTTTTTTTGCGGGCATTGCGCGTCAAAGCCCAGATGTTTTTCCTGCAGCATGCCGGCGGATTGCTCTACGCTCGATGACGGGAGGATGGTGTGCAAAACTTGTCTCAAAGATGCCGTGATGAGTTTAAAAGACGCGCTTCCGCTCATCGAAGAGATTAGGCGGATTATGAAAGAAAAACTTTTTTTTGCCACAGAGCACGATATCAGTTATAGTCTGCTTGACTCCAAAAAACTTGACGAACTTTCGCCGAATGAGCAGCGCGGGCTTGAGATGGGGCTTTTTCAATATATAGAAGAAATTGAGAAAACGACTTTGACGAAGACAAACATGTTCGGAAAAGTTCAGAAGACTGAGAGTGAAAAAGTTGACAAGAACTACAAAATATATCTCATTTATGCGATGAGCAGGCGTAAGTTCATAGAGGTAACCGCGCATGAGCTTGCGCACGACTGGATGCAGGAATATTATCCCAAAATCAACGATTTGAAAATAAAAGAAGGATGGGCGGAGTACGTCGCGTCAAAAGTAAATGAGGAATTTGGAAACAAAACCATGAATCTGAGGATGGGAAAAAATCCCGACCCCGTATATGGCGAAGGATACAGAATGATAAAATCAGTTGCCGAAAAAAGTTCAAACCCGATGGATTCCCTTCACCGTTTTTTCAGGGACAATTCAAAATAAAATATAATTTCAATATGATGGAAAATGAACCCGTTTTTTTTTCACGGAACAAAAAGCCTAACGCTCTTTTTGTTGTTTTTCCCCTCGCTTTGATCGTTCTGCTTGCGTCCTGCGACAAAGATATTGAGGAGAAAAATAATTCACCCAAAAAGGCTCTGCCTGTGCATGTTGAAAAGATAGTTCCAAGACAGGTGGATGAAATGCTCGAAACATTCGGCGTCCTGCAATCCTTTGCCACTGTCAAAATATCAGCCGAACAGGAAGGAGCAGTAACCGAAATTTTCGTAAAAGAGGGAGATTATGTAAAAGCCGGACAGACCGTGCTTAAATGTGACGACAGGATTTTCAGAGCCGAAAAAGAGATGTCGGCCGCAACGTTGAAGCTCGCGGAGTCAACCTTCTCGAGACAAAAATTTCTCTACGAAGCCAAAAGCGCGTCCACGCAGAATTTTGAGGATGCCGCGTTTTCCCTCGAAAAGGCGAGGGCGGATTTTGATATGGCATCCACCAAGCTTGATAAATGCGAAATCCGCAGTCCTATTGACGGTTTTTTGGATGAGCTGGCGGTGGAGCTGGGTGAATATCTCTCCCTTTCCTCCGGCACGCGGATAGCGCGCATTGAAAACATCGACAAAGTCAAACTTGTTTTTTTTATCCCCGAAAAGGATATCAGTTTCATCTCGGCGGGGAAAAATGCCTCATATTCTTTTGAAGC
>JAGVIF010000236.1 GCA_020056205.1 Lentisphaeria bacterium
GCGTAGAGCTTGCGGGAGAACTGAAGACCGGAAAACATTTTATCCAATTACATTTTTCCGGTCCATTCTGGCAGTTGAGAGAATGGCTCGGATTCGAAAATCTCTGCACGATGTTGTACGACAATCCGGACTCCGTCCGCGAAATGATATCTTTCTGGTGCGAACACGTTGATCGTCTTATGAAACGCGCATTTCAATATATTGTCCCCGACTGCGTTTATATATCGGAAGATATGGCGTACAAGAGATTTTCAATGATATCACCGGCAATGGCGAGGGAGTTCCTGCTACCCGTGTGGAAAAAATGGGGCGAAACACTCAAAAACGCGGGGGTTCAGATATACGCCATTGATTCTGACGGCTTCATCGGCGAACTAATTCCCCTGTGGATTGAGGCTGGAATGAATGTCTGCGATCCGTTGGAAGTCGCGGCAGGGAACGATATCGTTGAATTCAGACGGCTATACGGCAGAAAAATGGCCTTCAGAGGCGGAGTTGACAAAAGATGCATCGCGAAAGGCGGCGCCGCAATCAAAAACGAGATTGAAAGAATATTGCCCGTAATCCGGGACGGCGGCTATATTCCAAGCTGCGACCATGGCGTTCCATCCGACGTAACATGGCCAAATTTTGTGAATTACACAAAATTGCTCGCCGAAGCAACAGGATGGATTTAATCTAAGTTTTGCGGTTCAGTCAAGCGGATTTAACGTAAGAGCCAGAATCCTCCCTGAAAGGGCGGTTTCTCCATATCGATTGGCGCCTACAACAACAATTGGAGTTTTGAAATTACCTCAAATATTCACCGAACCCCGTCCTTTCGGTTAATGCTTACATTACATCTGAGCCGATTGCAAAACTCCCCGTGGCCGCGCGGCATGCTATTTTGGATGCAAGGCCACGTCAGCGCGGGAGCGGGCATCCCTTTACGGTATGTCCCGACCGCGCCGACGCGGAATTCGCGCCAAAAGGGCTTGCCGCCCAACGGGTTGGGGCGGAGGCACGGCATGCACCACGGCGGAGTTTTGCAAAATCGGCTCGATAATCAAAGTATTCCCCTCCTGACGGCCTCGAAGAGTATTATTGAGGCCGCCTGAGCCGCGTTCAGAGACTCTGTTTTGCCTGGCATAGGAATGCTCACCTTGCATCCGTTTTGAAACGAAGAAATTCCGGACGCCTCGTTGCCGATTACTATTGTTGAACGGTCGAAAAGTTTTTCCTCTTTAAAAACACTGACGCCGCCGGCAACGGCTGTTAGATAAATTTTTTCATATCCGATTTGGCTGACATCTAAGATGAAATTATTTAAATCATCGAAGGAGAAAATATTTAGCGCGAATTGAGATGCGGCGGCGGATCTTATCACTTTTTCCGAGAAAGGCTCGGCGCAGTCTGAACTTATAAAAATATTTTTCAGGGAGACCGAGCGGGCGGTTCTGATGATCGTTCCCATATTGCCGGGATCGCGTATCCGGTCGAGCGCCAGTAAAAATGGATCTTCCTTGCGGAACTCATTGAGGGACAATAATTTCGGTTTTTCGACGAGGAAGACAATTCCCTGCGGATTAACGGTATGAGAAATCTCTCCCAGTTCCGCTTCCGATATTTCGGTAAAAGCCAGCCCTTTGAACAAATCGGTCTCCATGCCCTTTAAACAAAAAGCCTTTCTTATAAGATTAGACCTCAGCGTGTAAAGTTCGCGGCAAAAACGCAGTCCTTCGCAGACGCAGAAATTGCTGTTTCTGCGCCCATGTCTCCCGCGAAGAGACCTGAAAAGAGATATTTCTTCATGCGTTAAATTCTTCATTTGCAAAATCATGATTTGAAACGGACCTCGTTGCTCTACAGAATATCGTAGACGGAGAAGAAGCAATCTATTGCGCCGTTTTTCATTTCCACGACTTTGCTTTCTTTTACGGGAACGCTTCGTATTGCAAGAGGATTTGAGCTGAGGAAAGCGACCCGGCATCCGTGCAGGCGGCTGAACGCGGCGCCCATTTTTCTATAGAAATCGTCTTCGACTCCGCATCTCTCGCCGAACGGAGGATTTGTAATCACAAAACGCCTGCCTCCATCCGCCTGAATATCCTCAATCCTGTCTTCACGAAAAGATATTTTAAGTCCGGCGCGCTGCGCATTCGCCTTCGCTGTCTCCAAAATTTTAGGATCGGAGTCTGATGCTATAATTTTTGGCATTTTTCCGTTTGCGTTGCGGCGCCCCTCCCCGCGCAAAAGGCGCATTTTTCCGGCGGACTTGTCATCAAAATTCGCCCAACGTTCGAAGCCAAAACGCTCCTTGAAAATACCGGGAGGAATATTTCGGGCCCAAAGGCCGGCCTCGATTGCGATCGTTCCGGAACCGCACATAGGATCCCACAAAGGAACGCTCCTGTCCCATTCCGAATACATCAGCATCGCGGCGGCAAGGGTCTCCTTTAACGGAGCATCTCCTTTCTCAAGACGATAGCCCCGTTTAAAAAGAGGCTCGCCGCTCAAGTCGAGATAAACTGTGGCCTTGTTGGAACCGATAAAAACAAAAACGCGGACATCGGGATCATCTCTATCAACATTTGGGCGGGCGCCGTGCGCCTCGCGCAACTGATCCACAATTGCGTCCTTTACTTTTTGGGCGATATAACCGGAATGCGTCATATTGCTTGAATGGCAAAAGGCGCTTATAGACAAAGTGTGCTCCGGCGTGAGGAAAGGTTTCCAGTCTATGTTTTTTACTCCGTCATATAATTCCCGCTCATTGGAAGCGGGGAATCTTTTGAGAACGAGCTGAATGCGCTGCGCTATTCTTGAACAGAGGCACGCCCTCCAGCCCTCCTCAATTTCGCCGAGGAACGGGATTCCGCCCCTGTTAAAACGCACGCTCTTGAAACCGAGCTCAATAAGTTCGCTTTGAAGAGCTTTTTCTGTCCCGCTACTTGCCGTTGCGAAAAATTCCATAGATCAAAATTGCGCGCTGCCGTCTCTGTCTCAGGTTCCCATCTCTTCGAGCGCGGCCTTTCTGCTGAGACGTATCTTACCCTTTTCATCTATGGCGATCACCTTCACTGTTACAGTGTCGCCCTCTTTGCAAATATCGGTTACTTTGGCCACCCTGTAGTTGGCCATTTCAGATATGTGGAGAAGCCCTTCCAAGCCTGGAAGTATCTCGACAAAAGCCCCGAAATCCTTTATCCCCGTAACTCTGCCTCTGTAGATTTTTCCCACTTCAGCTTCTACCGAGAGCTTTTCGACTTCCGCCCTGGCCGCGTTCATAGACTCTTTGCTGACCGCAAATATGCTTACCGTTCCGTCGTCGTCAATATCTATCTGCGCGCCGCTCATCTCGGTTATCGCCTTGATATTTGATCCTCCGGGCCCAATGAGCATGCCTATCTTAGAGGGATTTATTTTTATCGTTTCTATCCTTGGCGCATGGGGGCTGATATCAGAACGCGGGCTTGAAATGCAGGAATTCATTGCATCAAGTATAATACTTCTTGCCTGTTTATTTCTCTGCATTGCCTTGCAGAGAAGTTCAATCGAAATTCCCGGAATTTTCAGATCAAGCTGAAACCCGGTAATCCCTTTGCTTGTTCCGCAAACTTTAAAATCCATATCGCCAAAGTGATCTTCAGCGCCAAGTATGTCGGTAAGCAAAACATACTTGCTATCGTCTTCATAGACAAGACCACAGGATATTCCGGCGACATGCTCTTCTATCGGCACTCCGGCATCCATCAGGGCAAGAGAACCGGCGCATACTGTCGCCATTGATGTTGACCCGTTTGATGACATTACCTCTGAGAGGCAACGAATGGTATATGGATAATCTTTGGGTATAATCTGGCATAGTGAACGTTCGGCGAGATTCCCGTGTCCTATCTCGCGTCTCCCCGGTCCCATTATTCTCCCGACTTCTCCGACGCTGAAGTTGGGGAAATTGTAGTGGAGAAAGAATTTTTTGCTCTCTCCGGTTCCGGTTACGATGTCGGTTTCCTGGACATCGCGAGTGGAACCGAGCGTAACTATCACCAAAGCCTGCGTCTCGCCTCTTGCGAACAATGAACTGCCGTGGACCCTTGGCAGCGCCGTAACCTCCGCCGACAATTCCCTAACGACATCCATCGCTCTGCCGTCCATTCTGACACCTTTCTCAAGTATATTTTTCCTGACCGTTTTTTCAACGAACCTGTCAAAAGCATATTTCAGCTTCATCTCAAATTCGTCAATGGAATCGGCGTATTTTGGTTTAAGCTCCGCTTGAAGATGTTTTAAAACTTCGTCAAGAGCATTCTGCCTTTCTTCCTTTGCAAAAATCACGCAAGATTTCTCTATTGAATTTGCTTTCGATTCGACTGCTGTTTTGATTTCATTCGGGATAAGACAGACTTCATATTCTTTTTTCGGACGTCCCGCGATTTTCACAAGCTCATTTTGGGCGGCTATCTGCTTCTTGACGATTCCGTTCGCGAAGAGCATCGCGTCGCGCAAAAGTTCTTCAGAACACTGCCTGGCGTCTCCTTCTATCATTATCACCTTGTCGGCAATACCCGCATAGACAAGATTCAGGGCGCTATTTTCCATCTCGGCAAGAGTCGGATTGGCGATGAATTCACCATTAACATGCCCTACTCTCAAGGCTCCAATCGGTCCTTGAAACGGCAAATCCGACAATGCGAGAGCGGCGGACGCTCCCAACGCGCTGAGCATATCCGGTTCATTTTCGCCGTCGGAACTTAGAAGGAGCGAATGTATTTGGATTTCCCCGAAGAAGCCTTCCGGAAAAAGAGGTCTTACCGGGCGATCCGTAAGCCTACTGGTCAGAATTTCTTTATCATTAGGCCTGCCTTCCCTTTTTATATAACCGCCGGGAAATCTGCCGGCCGCGCTGTATTTTTCCCTGTAGTCAACTTGGAGCGGAAGAAAATCCACGCCCTCGCGCGCCTTTGCCGAGCAGCATGCGGCGAGAAGCGTCGTGTCTCCAAGACGCAACACGCAGGAACCGTTTGCGAGTCCTGCAAGCTTACCTGTTGAAATTTCAATTGATTTACCGCGACCGATGTCTATCGTCACCCTCTGTTCTTTTTTCTGATTCATTTTTTCTCTCTTGTGTTTTTGTTTGGCGCGCTAAAACGGCGCCTCTGTTGGCGAAACCAAAACCGTAAATGGTCTCAGAAAGAGGGGGGTAGAAAATGATTGGTGGAATCGCGGTGTCGAGGATTCTTCCGCTGTCATCGCTGAATTAAAATTCCCGACATCGTCGAAATTCCACGCAACCTCTTCCTACTCCGCAGTCTTTCTGGCGACACAGGCTAAGGTCTCTATATGTTATGAATTATTCATGTCGAATCTGTCACGGATTCAGGTAAAAGCTAATTATGGCGTATCTTAAGCGCCGTCGCAAGCTCTTCGTATTTCTTGTAATCTTTTACGGCGAGATATTTCAAAAGTCCGCGCCTCTTGCTGACGAGAGCCAAGAGTCCGCGCCTTGAATGAAAATCCTTCCTGTGGCTTTGCATGTGGCCGGTAAGATAATTTATTCTTTCCGTCAACAAGGCAATTTGAACATTAGGAGAACCGGTGTCAAGATTGTTCCTGCCGTATTTTTCTATAATTTCCTTCTTTTCTTTCATTAAAAATCCTGTCTAAAATTAATTAAAGGAGGCATACCATATAATCCCTTTTCAAAAAAGCAAATTAAAATAACATCTTTCAGATACAGCAAAATACCGGTGGATATTTTTCTTCCGTGTGATAAACTAACAGAGTATGAACCTAAGTTTTGCGGTTCAATCAGCCAAATTTAAACTAAGTTCTTGATAATAAACGAGGTATGAACTGCAGTGCAGTTCAATGAACTACCTCGACGCAAGCATCGAGGTATCTAATATTCAGAAATCGAAATGCAACTGCCCATCATACAGTTTCTCGTATTCCGCTTTCCCTTGA
>JAGVIF010000325.1 GCA_020056205.1 Lentisphaeria bacterium
CTCGACATACCGCCTTGGGTATGCCTCCGGTTTTGTGGCTCGTCTGAATTTCACAATCTCCTTCATCGGCGCTGGTTTTGACTTTTGCAATTGGCTCTAGAGATTGACTTTATGAGAGAGTGTAACATTTTGGAAATAGTTTTCAGTTCATTAACAATATCCATGACCTCTTCCAAACATCCAACTTTTCAAAAGAATTGTACATAAAGTATTTTTCTTAAAACTTAACACTTTTAACTTAAAACTTTATCAGACTCCCGAGTACGCCGAAAACGCTCCGTCAATCGGAACAACGATTCCGCTGACAAAACCTGAGGCTTTGTCGTCCGCAAGCCACAACAACGCGCCTGTCAATTCATCAGGCCTTCCAAAACGCCCCATAGGAGTCATGCCGAGAATTTTCTCCGCCCTCGGAGTGAATGAGCCGTCCGGTTTTGTGAGGAGGGAGCGATTTTGATCCGTGATAAAGAATCCGGGCGCTATCGCGTTGACCCTGATGTTCAATTTCGACATGTGGACGGCGAGCCACTGCGTGAAATTGCTGACGGCCGCCTTCGCGCCGCTGTATGCCGGAATTTTCGTAAGCGGACAAAATGCGTTCATGGAAGATATGTTTATTATCACGCCGCCGTTTTTTTCCGCCATCTTTCTTGAGAATACCTGCGTCGGCAAAAGCGTTCCGATAAAATTCAAATTGAAAACAAATTTCACACCTTCGGGGTCGAGATCAAAGAAGCTTACAAAGCCCTCCGTTCCTATTTTTTTCAAATCGTCTTTCGTCAAAAATTCATTGCTTGTTGTTCCTTTTGGATGATTTCCTCCGGCTCCATTTACGAGAATATCGCAGGGACCGAGTTTATCGCAAATCGCCGCCTCCGCGATTTTAAGGCTCTCTATTTCGAGGACGTTGGCCGCAAACCCGGCGGCTGTCCCTCCCTTCCGCGAGATTTCCGAAGCGACTTTATCGGCCGCCTCTTTTTTCAAATCCAGCGCCGCGACTTTCGCGCCGCACTCGGCGAGAGATTCGGCCATCGAACCGCAGAGAACCCCTCCGCCGCCGGTTACGACGGCCACCTTTCCTTTTAAATCAACTTTGAATGGAACAGACATTTCTCAGCGCCTTTTTTTATTTTGCGATAATGACTTCAATTTTGTGTTCGCGGAAAATTTTCATAACCTCCTGATTCGGTTTCTTGTCCGACACGATAACATCAACCTCCTCGGGGTTTGCGAAATTCGCAAACGCCGGACGCTCAAACTTGTTATGATCGCAGACAATTATCTTTTTCGCCGCGGCCCTGAGCATCATTCTTTTTGTGTCGGCCTCTATCGCGTTTTCGCTTGAAAAACCGAGTTCGGGGTCAAAACCGGAGCAGCCTATGAACGCTTTATCAACACGTATTTTTTCAAGAGCCCTGCAGACCTGGGGCCCGATTATCGAGGCGCTTTGTTTTCTGAGGGAGCCGCCGAGTATCTCGATCGTCGCTTCCGAGTCGGGAGAACTCAGCTCATTAGCTATCGCGAGACTGTTGGTTACTATGCGGACTTTTCTGCCGCGAATTTCGCGGGCGATGGCGAGCGTTGTTGAACCGGCGTCAAGAATTATGTTTTCCTTTTCTTTGATTAAGTTGGAGCAAACCCTCGCAATCGCTCTTTTTTCCTTTCCCGCAGTATCCATTTTGTTCAGGATATTGCGCACCTGCTCAGGATTTTCGGCTATCACCGCGCCTCCGTAGCGCCTGAGCAGAAAACCCTCCTCCTCAAGTTGCGCAAGAAGCTTCCTGACCGTAACCTCGCTCACGGAAAGCAGGCTCTTCAGTTCAGAAACCGACGCCCGCTTCTCGGAGAGCAAAAAATCTTTTATCCTCCTGATATTGCCGCTCATAAGTCCTCCTTAATTATGAATCGAAATGTGAATACTATAAATTCAAAACTTAATATTACAAATCGAAATCAAAAAAAGGATTGTTGGCCTTTTCTTCGGCGACGGTTGTTGCGGGGCCGTGCCCCGGCAGTATTTTTGTGTCCGGCGGAAGAGACAGGACTTTTTCTTTCAGGGACCTGACCAGCGCCTCATGGTCTCCTCCAGGCAAATCCGTTCTTCCCACGGAATGTTTAAATATGCTGTCGCCCGAAAAGAGGACGGATTCGCGCGGCAAATAAAAGCACGAAGAGCCTTTCGTATGACCCGGACAGTGAATAAGCCGCAATAGGCAGTCCGCAGGGAGTTTTGTGACAGGCTCGGGCGGATTCTTGACACGGGGAATCCACGGGGGAAGCGCGTTGTCAGGGCTTTTATAAAGAGGCAAATCGTCGTGATGAAGGAAACAAAATCCGACCGGAAGCCGCTCCATCAACGGTCTGACCGCGCCAATGTGGTCAATATGTCCGTGCGTCAAAATTATTCCGCATTTTGAAAAGACAAACGATTTTGCCGCCTTCAATATCTTGTCCTCCTCCGCTCCGGGGTCAATCACATAAAGCGTATCGGAAGAATCGTCCATCAGGAGATAACAATTCTCCTCTAAAAATCCCACCACCACCGTTTTAATTCCGGTCTTCATTCAAGCCTTATCCTCGGGTCAACCCATGCGTTTAAAATATCCGCGAGCATGTTAAAACAAATAAAAATAACTGATGTGAGAAGAACAAGCGCCTTCAGCATTTGTATATCGGAATTCCTCAGGGCGTTGATTGACGCGAAGCCGAGCCCGGGAATTCCGAAAAAACTTTCAAGGAGCAGGCTCCCGGTGAACAGGAAAGGCAGAACAGTCGAGGCCCTTGCAATTATCGGAACGGCCGCATTCCCAAGCATGTGCTTAAGATAAATGACAACAGGGCTGCACCCCTTCGCGGCAGCGGTTCTCAAATATTCTTTTTTGAGTTCATTCGCGAACACCGTCCTGTAAAAACGCACACTCCCTCCGAGACCGCTTACGGTTCCAAGTATCACCGGCAGAATCAGATACGACGCGTTTTCAAATCCCCACACCGGGAAAAGGCCGAGATAATAAGCGAAAAACCACTGTCCCAGCACAATCAGGACAATATAACTCACGCTCATTCCAAAAACCGACACCGCAGTTATCGCGCGATCCGGCCATTTTCCAATGAACATGACTGCGAAAATCGCAAGCGGGATGGAGATGACAAGCTCCAGAATGAATATCGGCAGCATGAGGCCGAGCGACGGCCATACGCTTCTCCATATCACAGAGTCCACTCTTTCCCGCGTAACCAATGTCTTCCCGAAATTAAAAAACTTTATGTAAGGGAATTCGGAAGAAAAGCTTGCCATCTCTTTAATCGCGCTAAATATTTGAGAATCAAGAGGCTTGTGATTTTTTTTATAAAATGCGGCGGAATAGAGGCGTGTTTCGGCAAGGGCCTTGAGTTTTATTTTATCCGAAGGGTTGTTCAGGGGAATTTTAACTTTCGAGAAGGAGTCAGATTCAATAGTTCTGCCGTCGAAATCTATGGCTCCGTCAAATTTTACTTCCGCCAGAAACACGCGCTCATCGGATTGGAAATTTTTTGAGAATAAAATTTCCGTCCCCTTCGGCAGGGACAGCGAGTTTCCGGTCTGACAGGAATTTTCCGGCAGTAAAACTCCGCTATATTGTCTTTCAGACGCAAAATCGGCGGATGAATAAATCTCGGTTTTTTTCCATCTTCCGTAAATCAGGGGCTTGTTCGAGTCGAGGCGCTCCCTTAAATTCTCCAGTTCCGACGGCGATGGATTTTTTCCAAGCAGCATAGAGCTTGGATCGCCGGCCGCCACGCGGAAAAGAAGAAAAGTTATAAAAAGGACGCCGACAATCACGAGGATTGAATACATCAGTTTTCTTGTTATGTATTTTATCATTGCGCCTTTTTTCCTTTTTTCAAAATCATTATATCGTCGCCTTGGCAGACAGTGTCGTTCTCCGTGAGAATCAGGAATTCCTCATCGCTCCAGTCTCCGTCCATAAGTTTTTGCAGGAGAGACAGATTCCCATTGATTTCTTTAAATAAAAGATTGCCTTTTTCCGCTTCGCGGCATCCGGTTTCGCGATAGGCTTCTATGTTTCCAAGCCCTGTGTTTATAAATGATATGGCGGTGTAATTTTTTTCAATGCCGCCGCCGATTGACGATATTATGAACTGCGCGTTTTCCGCGCCGTATTTTTCGCTGAGTTCCTCAATAGAACAGTCAAGCCCAAGCCTTGACATTACGGACATGCCTTTTAAATCCTCAAGGTTGTCTGAATCTCTTTCTATCCAACCCGATGAAAGATAATATGTTCCGGGTTCCGAATCGAAATTTTCCCTGTAGCGTTCTTTGCTTCCGAGCAGGAGCGTTATGCAGTCATGAGCTCTCGGTATCACGACCGGGATTTTTCCGGCGCTGATCCCTGAAATCCCATTGCTGCAAAGCCCGAATCCAAGGAGTATCGCGTCATATCTGCCTTGCCCCGCGCGTGATATTCGCTCTTGAATTCTTGATCTCATGTCTCCGCACGGTAAATCATGATACCCCTGCGAGCAAAACTCTATGTCCACAATATTTTTCGACCTCGCGGCGCAAAAAAAAAGCTCCCTGTGAAGAACCTCGCAGGCAATGAGCAGAAATCTTTTAAAGTTGTGATGTCCTATAGAATATTCCGGCATAATCTCCTTCATCGGCCTCTGCGCGGCGCGCAGACAGGCCGGCTTTGACCTAAGTTTTGCGGTTCAATCAGCCGAATTTAAATTAAAGGAGCGCGGGTTTTCCAACCCGCGAGTTTCTTCTGCTGGCGGGTAAGAAAACCCGCCCTCCGTTATTTTATAGAGTATAAACTCCATGTCTCTACTTGACAAGCGCCTACGCTGCACTGCTCAAATGCAAAATGCAGGTTGATTTTGACTTTTGCAACCGACCCTGTTATATTACGCCCCTTTGCATCAAAATCAACAGCGTAAATATCATTGGAGGAAAAATGTCGGGAAAAACATATAAAATCGCGGTCATTCCGGGAGACGGCACAGGCCCCGAAGTTACTGCGGAGGCGGTGAAAGTTCTTAAAAAAACATCGGAACTTTTCAATTTCAAGCTCGATATGGACAACTACGACTGGGGCGGAGAAAGATACATGGCCACGGGAAATGTTCTGCCTGAAGACGCTGTTGAAACTCTGAAAAAATATGACTCCATCCTGCTTGGAGCAATAGGCCATCCAAAGGTGAAACCCGGAATTCTCGAGAAGGGAATCCTGCTTAAACTGCGCTTCGACCTCGACCAATACATCAACCTGCGTCCGGTGAAGCTTTATCCCGGAGTCGAAACTCCTCTCAAAGACAAAACACCGGAGGATATTGACTATGTGGTCGTCCGCGAAAACACAGGCGACCTCTATTCCGGAATCGGCGGAATTTCAATGAAGGGCACGCCAAACGAAGTGGCTGTCCAGTCAATGGTTTACAATAGATTTCAGGTTGAGAGATGCCTCAGATACTCCTTCGACCTCGTCCACAAAAGACACTCGGAAAAATCCAGATGGAGAGGCCTCGGCGAGTCCGATGTCAAGAATGGAAAAATCGGACAATTGACTCTGTGCGGCAAGACAAACGTCCTCACCTATGTTTACGACCTATGGGAAAGAGCCTTCTACGAAGTGGCGAAAGAATATCCTCAGGTAAAAACCGATTATTGCCATGTGGACGCCACCTGCATGTGGATGGTGAAAAATCCGAACTGGTTCGATGTGATAGTCACCGGCAATATGTTCGGCGACATCATAACAGACCTTGGGGCAATCACGCAGGGCGGAATGGGAATCGCCGCCGGCGGAAACATCAATCCCAAAGGCGTAAGCATGTTCGAGCCGATCGGCGGCTCCGCTCCGAAATACACGGGACTTGGCGTCATAAATCCTTTGGCGGCAATATGTTCCGGCGCAATGCTCCTTAACGAGTTGGGAGAGAAAAAAGCGGCTGACAGCATAGAAAACTCCGTCATGTTTGTTACCGGCAAAAAAATGAAATCAATGGCCGCCGGCAAAATGGGTTATTCCACATCGCAAGTGGGATATCTCGTAGTCGAGAATCTGAAGAAATAACCTACATTTTGCGTTTGAGCAGCGCCGCGCAGGTGCATCGTTTATTATCAAGCGCTTAGTTTAAGTTCGAACGATTGAACCGCAAAACTTAGGTTAACTTTTAGCGCAGTTCGCTGTCACCTCATAGATACAATGCGAAATCGCGTGATTTAATTTAAATTTAATCTTACCCTCACCGAATCATAACAATCGGGCGCTAAGGTACCTTTTATAAAAAGATATTTTTTTGGGGGGAAATTGGGTTGAAATCTCATTCAAGTGGGTTACTTAGTTAATATTTACCAGGAAATGTTGCAAGGCAGGTAGCACGAGCATCCGGCCTGCAGGCAAACAAGAAGTAGCGCAAGCCTCCCGGCTTGCAGGCAGTTCCCGGAGCAGCGCAAGCCTCTGGCTTGCAGGCAGTTCCCGGAGTAGCGCAAGCCTCCGGCTTGCAGGCATCTACATCGAGTTTTGCAATTAC
>JAGVIF010000362.1 GCA_020056205.1 Lentisphaeria bacterium
CCTCCGATGGCATCTGCAACGGCGCGGTTTATGACTTTTGCAACTGGCTCTGTAATCATAGTTTTCTCCAAGTTAGTTTAGTTGAACTAAGTCTAACATATCTATTCCTTGTTTTCTTTCAAGGTTGAACAAACTCCGAGTCCGAAGCCTTTTTCGCCGAGAAGTGTGGAACGCCTGTTCCTGATTTCGTCACCGGTTCCGGAATTCCATGATAACGCATTGGATAAATCCTTTGCCTCATCTAAATCGGCGCATTCGAAGACGTATGAAGAACCCGATGGGACGGCAAGATATGTCGGTTTGGGACCTGTCTGCAGATCCCAGCCTGAAAATGCCAACGGTTTTCCAACCCTTGCCGCCACGAGCTTTGCAGAAAACCTTGCCGATTCCTTTACTCTTTTGCGCCAGGCATCGCGGCTTTCACCCTCCTCACGATCAACGTCTTTCCGTGGAAGCATGACTTGTCTGATTTCAGAGTCAACCCAGCTTGGGAGCCATCCGCCTGGATGATGTTTTATATCTTTTGCGGAGTTCGCAGATATTTCTGGAAATACTGCCGGGCTGAGAAGAGTCCAGCGGAGCAGTATGGTTCCCTGATGGAAGATGGAAGGATGGAAAATGGAAGATGGAAGGATGGAAGATGGAAGGATGGAAGACGGAAGAGAGAAAGGGCGGGAAGGTTTGGAAAGCGCAGCCATTCCCTGTTGTCCGCCAAGTATGATTTTCTCTTCGTTCGCGATTTCAGCAAAGATATCTTTTCCTCCTTTGAGCAGACATGACACTTGGACTGCCATCCTTGTTGTTGTCCTGAATCGCAGGTATTCGGCCTGATAGAGCTTGCCCTCAAGGGTTGAATTGGTGGCCGGGTCAATTCCTATGCCGATATTCCTTTCCGTATCGTAAAGCTCCACTTTTTCCGGTTTGAAAGATTCGCCTTTAAGATATTTTGCGTAGTCTGTGCCGGAAATCCATTGGGGCGGTTCATTTTTTCCAAGTTTTGAAGATGAGAAAGTACAGGTCAGCGGTTTGGGAATATTTGTTTTGGAAGCATCAACAAGGTTCATCTGGAAAAGCATGCCTTCGTTATCCGATGAAAGGTCGAGAGGACAGGGGAAATAAATTTCCTTTTTCTGTTCGTCAACCGGGAATGGACCTGCGCTTTTCAGTGCGCCGAAGCGGAATGAACTGTCCTCGTTGCTATCAACACCCTCTTTATACTTATGTTCATATCCCTCCCACTCTTGATGGGTCTGCCATCTGGCATGGAATGCGTTGATGAAGGCATTCCAAATCTGATCGGGACGCGGCCAGTTTGAGCCGAATCCGGCATCGGAAGCCTCCATTGGTCTGGCATCGCGCAGGAATAGAAGGTCTCTTGGTTCAATATGGAATTTATATTCTGATTTCATCATGCCTCCTCTCTGTGTCGGTTGATAAAAGTTTCTACGAGAAAGAGCTTTGCAAAATCATCAAGCTTGTCTTGAGTCTGTTCAAGCCATTTTCCGGCAAGGCTTATAAATTTTGCCTTGTCATCGCCGGGAAGATCCTTGCCCTGCTGCCTGACAACATGCTCGAATTCCTTCAAGATTATTTTTTTTAGGTCGTTTTTGTCTATTGATGTCATTTTTGGTTTATCCAGTTTGGAGATTGATTCACATTTCTGGCTTTCCAGTCCGTAGGGCTTGAGAAGCTGGGCGAGCGCATAGGGGAAACGTCCGGACAATTGTGCATTGTCTACGGTCGAATATTCTGTCGTCTTTTTCATAAGCTTCAGGCCTACAAACTTCTCGCCATCATCCCATTTGCATCCCCATTCGATGATTTCTCCGGAACGCTTATACACCGACATGGCTATCGCTCCTTTTCCATATTCTTTTTTTGCGCGTTTCTCGGCTTTTTGTGCTTCGCGCACCAGCATTTGGAGAGGGGCGTTGCAGTGGCCGATAGCGAGACCGATTGAGACATCGGTCTTTTCACCCGGGACAATCAGAGGATAACCTGCGTTTTCCATTACAAAGCCGGACTGGGTCACGACCAGTTTGAGCTTGAAATGTTCTGCTGGCTCTTCTCCCCGGAACACAGCTCGTAAGGCTTCCGCGCACGCTATTGCCTTGTCCGCAGGGAGCATTACAAGAACGTCATCACCGCCGGCGTAAATGAGTTGTCCGTCAAATTCGCTGACGATTGGCTCTGCGAGCCAGGTTGCGAAATTCGCAAGCGCCTCGCTGAACTGGAGATGATAAGATGGAGTGAGCATGCGCCGTAAATCTGTCTTGCCTTGCTTTTTCAGTATCGGCTCAAGGTATTCACGAGCCTTTTCGGAAATTTGCTTGAGAAATTCCGGTGTCTTTTCGCCGGAGACCCATTTGCCCATGTCGTCGCCGTCCATTGCGAGAATCGCAACATATTTTCCGCCGTATTGATTCTTATTGGCAATCTCCTCGACAGTTTCAAATCCAACAGCCGTATTGAATTCCTTTTCCGTCAAGCCTGTCTTATCGCACAGATATGGTGTTTTATCGGATCTGCACCATAGCCTCTTGATGAGATTCATTGCGCCGTATCGGTGTCCGGGGCTCTTGAATAATTTCGGATATTCCTTGACAAGATATTTCCAGAACTGTTCGTCTCCAATTATTTCTTCTTTTCCGGAAAGGGAGTCCTTTGGAGTTCCGTTTTTCGTTTTTCCATCTTCCATTTTCCATGCGGTGAAATCTCTGGTATTGCGCCGGGCTGCGAGTTTCGCGTCAACGAGGGCGTAATGGGCAGACCACAGGATTCCTGGGTTGTTGAGTTTTGTCTTACCTTTCTTGGGGTCATTCTTGTCGCTGTCGCTATAGTATCGAGGATCGCGGTTTTCGACAGGCAACCATTTTTCGCCGAAATCGAGCATGTCCTGGAGCCGTTGAAATGGTGTGACAAGCGGTTTTCCATTTTCCTTTCTGTCTTTATCGTTTACTGGAAGTTTTGCGAATTCCGCAAGGCATTTATCTCTGTCGAGCCAAGGCTGAACCGCCCACGTAATCTGCGGGAATGCCTCGATTTGGCAATTCCAGCGTTTTTTCCAATTGTCTATTCCAGTGCATCCGGCTTTTTCGGCCTCTTTGGAAATCCAGTTCCAGACGGCATCGCCGATGTTTTTCAACTCAGAGCGGATTTCAGAGCGGATTGCCTCTTCTGCGAATTTCGCAAGTTTTTCCGACTGGGTCTCTGGGACAAGTGCAAGGAAGCGGTTTGGGAGAGTAGGAGTAAGCAGCCAGTTGGCGACCCTGTCTTTTCCCTTATCCTGCTTCATCCGATCCCAGGTGGACATCTTTGAACCATGCTTGTCATCCCACATGATGCCATACATTTCTTCCCTGTGTAGTGCGTCAAATATGCCATTCCCCCTTAGATTTGGGAAGATGATGGAGTCAGGGCCGACTTTGTCTGAAACGGCTTTCATTGCATGGGCTATAAGCCAGCTGAGAAGATAGCTTCCACTCCAGAGATCACGTGTTGAGCGGGACTGGGCAATGAAATCCTGCACCGGGCCAAGCTGGAAAAGAAGCAGAGTCGGCCTCAATTTGTCATCTTCAATGCAACCCGCAAGAGCTGATGTTATGGACATGTGATTCCATATCGAATGATCTGGAATTCTGGAATAGGCTGGAGAGAATGCGAGGTGTTCGGCATTTTGTTTGTCACTGGTTACGGCATTTTCCATCCAGCGACGCCAGTACAGAAAGAACTTGCAACGCCAATCGTCAGTTTCAATTCCGCCAACGGCTGATTTTAGGATTTCATGAAGATGGCCTGCCTGCTCTTTTAAATTATCTGGCGCTATATATTGAGTGGAAGATATTGGATGGATGAAGCACGAGCCTCTTTGCCCATTGTAAGCAGTAGGACATTTGCCTTTCGGGAAGACAAATCTTTCGGCAGATGCGGAAAAATGGTCTGCAGATTTTATTTCCGCCAAGATTCTTTTTCGTTCTTCTTCATCGGCAAATCCCGCTCCGGTCATAAATGATGTTGCAGCTTCCTCGTGCCTGCCGATGTCGAAGCATTTATCCGGCGGGTCGTGCAGGTAGGCCATGAGTTTTCGTTTCCAAAATTCTTGGTCAGGCATTGTCCATCTCCTCGTTTATAAAATCATCAATGTTGGGAAATTTGAATTTGTCGTATAGTTTTCCGAAATCTTGCCATTGCTCCAAGGCCGAGTCGAAAACAGTCTTGTAAAGTTTCTCCACTTTGTCTGCGGGAATAAATTTGTTGCCATGTCCGTAGCGTGTTTTCTGTCTCATCTGCACGATATCCCATATCTCCCTGTCCTTGAAAACATTATTGAGCAAAGTGAAAATATTCTCATGGTGGCTTTCAAGTATTTCGAATGCCTGCGCCATTCCGAGGAACAGAGCATTATTTTTCTTGATTTGCCTTGAGAGGACATCCTGCATTTCCCTTGGGATGTCAAATTGTTCGGTGATGTCTTCCAATGAACTTTTTTCATTTATGCCGAGTTCTGAGAGTTTGAGTTTCGCGAGCAGTTCGATGACTCTGTAAAGGCATGCGAGGGCTTCTTCAATGTTTCCACGGTCAAGGGAACGGCGGGAGAAGTTCATCATGTCGGCGGCGCGCTCGATAGAAACCTTTTTGGAATTTTTAAGAATGTCCAGAATTTTCCTAATGTCGGAAAAGATTTCCTTTCCTTTGCCGGATGCTTCGTTGAGCGCTTTTTCGTAGCCAAACCTGTTCCAGAATCCGAGCGCTTTGGCGAGGGAGAAGTTTATCGGGTAGATGTCGGAGTACGGTTTCAGGACAGTCTCGGCGCCGGCGTACGCGCCGGATTTCATAAGTAGCGCGGCATTATCGAAATTGATTTTCGCGTAAATTGTCATGCATGATATGGCGAATATTTTTTCTGTTCCCGTTTTCACCACGCCGTCGCATCTTTCGTCGCTTATGTATTCGATGTTTTTGATTTTTTCATCAATGGCGGCGAGAACAGCGGCTGTGGTCATCTGCTTTGTTCCGCTTGTGGGATTGACAACTATTTCATGTCCGCTGAATCTTGCACCGCATTCTTTAATTAGCGCCCTTGCTTCTTTCCTGCACTGATTCAGATCGTCGTGATTTGAAAATATTTTGTGCGCCTCTGATTTTATTCCAAAGCCGTCAAGTTCGCTTTTGACTAATTCGGCCATCGCGGCGGAGTCCTCCGAAAAACTGCTTGCGAGTATGGAGATGTCGGGCTTCCTAGATTTTATGGAAGAACTTATTCCGGAAGCCAGATTGCTGTGTTTCCCGGCGGTTCCCGTTCCGATGGTGCAGACATATATTTTTTTCAATTGCATATAATCTCCTTTTTTCCCGCCTTAATTATAATATGACTCGCGTTGATTGCAAAATTGCTTCTTTGAACTGATTTCAAAGTTGGAGTTCACGGTCCCGAGTTCCTACGGCCCCGGGACTGTGAACTCCGACAGGTTACCCCGGAATTCGGAGTTTTGAAATCAGCTCAATCATTAAAATCCTGTTTTTGCCTCTCTATATTTTCGCTTGCGAAAATATATGTGATTTCGCGCCGCGAAATCAGGTCCCCATTTTTTGCTCCGCAAAAAATACATATACAGCCGGCAAAGCCGGATGTATTCACAATCGCCTTTCGGCTTTGCTCCTCAATATCGGTCTCGGCTTTCTCGGTGATCGTATTTGCTATTCTA
>JAGVIF010000398.1 GCA_020056205.1 Lentisphaeria bacterium
AGAAAAGCGGTTCTTTTGGGAATGCGGTTGTTTCTTGCGGCATTTTTCCTTTATCTCGCATTCAAGGCTGGAAACGATCTCAAGACCTTGCGGGATGCTTTTGCCGGGATTGGCATTCCGTTCATTATTTCGGGACTGCTTGCCTATTTTTATGATGGACTCCTTTTCGCGCTGTCATTTTCCTTTCTTTTGAAAAGGGAATGGCTCAAACCGGCTTCTCTCCTTGGAATCCTTGCAATAGGCGCCATACTTGGGGTCTTCATTTTTGATTTCGCGACCGGTGGATCGTCCTGCAAGACTTGTCCGGCGGCATCAAAAGACGCGGTCTCTATATTCTTCCTGCTTGCCTCTCAAATTATCGCATTGTTTTTCTGCCTGATCTTGTTCTTGAAACGCGGCAGCAACGCTTTCGGTGAGTAGAACCACTTTTAGATTTTTAACAACGAAATACTCGAAACACACGAAAAGATTTTAGATTTTAAAACCCACGCTAAAGTCGAATATCCCGAGCCGTGAGGCCTCGGGGGCACAAAGCCACAAAGATATTTATTGAATACTATTTTCCCAATTCTATTTTCATTCATCTTTGTGCCGGAGTTTATCCCGATTCTCGGATAGACATCGGAATCAGATTTCCGGTCGCCGCAGTTTTCCCCCTTCGTCATTGGATATTCCGTGTTGGATGTTGGATATTCAATTGTTCCGTATTTTAACAGCGCTTTAGGCTGACCATCTTCCTCCTTTTCACTTTTTTCACAGGCAAGATGCCTGTGCTACACTTTCGCACTCCCGAACTTCGTCATTGGATTCCTCCCATATCTCTGCCTTGCGGAGAGTTCATAAAAGACATAGCGTCCTTTCTCGATATGACATTCCTCTCGTATAAATCCATGATGCTTTTGTCAAGAGTTCCCATTCCGTCTTTTGCGGACATTTCTATTGTGGTTTGGATGAGATGAGTTTTGCCGTCCCTGATGAGCGCTCTTATCGCGGGGGTTCCGACTAAGAGTTCAAATGCGGCAAGCCGTCCTTTGCCGTCATTTCTCGGAAGAAGCCTTTGCGAAACTATTCCAAGTATGCTCCCGGCAAGCTGCATCTTTATCTGATTTTGCTGATGAGAAGGAAATGTGTCTATTATCCTGTCAACGCTTTGCGCGGAATCATTCGTGTGAAGGGTGGCGAATACAAGATGCCCCGTTTCCGCCGCGGTAAGGGCGGCTGAAATTGTCTCGGTATCGCGCATTTCACCGACAAGAATCACGTCAGGGTCTTGCCGCAAAACATATTTCAAGGCATTCGCAAAAGACAAAGTATCCGAATAAATCTCCCTTTGTTCGACAATGGATTTTTTATTGCCGTGAACATATTCAATAGGATCTTCAACGGTTATGATGTGGCAGGCTCTTGTGGAATTTATCACATCTATAAGGCTTGCGAGAGTTGTGCTTTTGCCGTGGCCGGTCGGTCCGGTTATGAGCACAAGCCCTTGGCGCTTCTGCGTAAAACTTACCAACGGCAGCGGCAGCCCGAGTTCGGCCGGCGACGGAATTATTCTTGGAATTACTCTGACGGCCACAGACACATTTCCGCGCTGGTAAAAGCCGTTAACCCTGAAACGGCAGGCAATATCTTTCTTCGCGTCGTCTCCCTTGCTTCGCCGTATGTTCACGCTCATCGCAAGGTCTATTTCCCTCTTCTCCTCAAATATTTCCCGTTGTTTCTGGTTGAGTATTCCAAAAAGAATTCTTTTGGTGTCATTTGGGCTAAATGATTCAGCCTCAAGCGGCTGCAAATCTCCGTCTATTCTGAGGGATGGGCGCGAATAGGCCGTGATTATCAGGTCGCTCGCGTTGTTGGCTATCGCCGAATGCAGGAGTCTTTTCATGTTCAACAGCCTTCCCGAATCATCCGGATCGTCTTCAATCCTGAATGTTTCGGTCCCGCTTTCCATGCCCTGGACAAGAAACATAAATTCATCTCTGTTAGTCGCCGCGAGCGCGCCTTCCTCAACATTTATGCGCCCCGCCTTGCACATATCGGCGAGCGAGCGGGCGAAGGTTCGCATTCCCTCCTCCGCTCCTCTTTTCATTATGTCCTCAAGATCGGAGTATTTTCTATCGGCGATAGTTTTTCGCGCAAGCGGGGTTCCAAGCAGAATCTCAACGGCCGGATAAAGTTTTCCGCCGGGCTCCGAGCCGGCGACAAGTCTTTGCGCTATGATTCCCTCGACGGCGAGCGCCATGTCGGCGGCGGCCTGCGCGCGGAGGTGTTCCGGAAAATGATTTATTATTCTCTCCACGCATTGAACCACGCTCGACGTGTGAACGGTGGAAATGACAAGGTGGCCGGTCAATGCCGCGTTGACCGCAGCTTTCATCGTGTCAAGATCGCGCATCTCTCCGATAAGAATGACATCGGGGCTTTCCCTGACAACGTTTTTCAACGCCTCCGCGAAACTCTCGGTGTCCGAGCCAAGTTCTCTTTGGGTAAGGATGCTGAGTTTGTCGGCGTGAAGATATTCGACAGGATCCTCAATCGTCACAATGTGTTTTGCGAAATTCGCATTTATGTGATTTACAATAGCCGCTACCGTCGTTGATTTCCCGCTGCCGGCAGGCCCCGAAACGAGGATAAGCCCTCTGGGTTTTTCCGCCAGTTCACGCAGCGTGTCAGGCAGATTCAAATCCGCAAAGCCCAGGCTTCCGGGCGGGACAAAGCGCGCCACAAGAGCCGGAAGTCCCTGTCTTGTGAAAAAATTTATTCTGTAACGCATTGTCGGAGAAAGAGAAAGGCCTGCGTCGCAACTGCCGGATTCGGAAAATCTTTTTAGCGCGTCCGGCCTCAAAAGAGTTTTCATGAAAGAATTTATCTCCTCAAACTCGACCGGAGGAGAGGATATTTTCACTATCGCATTGTTTTTCCTGAAATATGGAACCTTGCCGACAAAGACAAAAAGATCCGAACAGTTTTCATCAGGCATTTTTCTAAGTAGTTCTTCAATTTTCATATCAGCCCTCTTTGTAAATATTCACCAAACCCGAATGGCGCTAAGTTAAGACCGTTGCCACAGGGTAACTCGGGTCTATTTGACCCGATAATAGCGGGTCAGATAGACCCGCGCTACTTCGTTTATTATCAAAAACTTAGTCTAAATTCGGCCGATTGAACCGCAAAACTTAGGTTTATACCGCCGGACTCTCTATGCCTTCGATCCGCTTTCTAATTGAAGACAATGATGCCGAATCATATTTCTTTTGAAGTTCGGAAGCGAGAAATTCCTTAGCCGTTTCATTTTTGCCTGACTCAAGATACACATCGGCGAGCATCATTGCAAACGGCAAATCGTCGGATGTTCTTTCTTCTTTGCTCAGATAGGACTTGAGAAGCCCGGCGGCTTTGCCGTATTGCCGGGTTTTGTCTATAAACAGTCCGGCAAGCAATTTCACGGCGTGGATATTCCCGTTGTTTTTTTCAAGGAAGGCGATAAGGGCGGCTTCCGCTTCCACATATCCCCCGTTTGCGATTTTCGCGCGTATTCCGGCAAACTCCGGCGGCGGGGGTTTGATATTGCCGGAAAAAAGAAAAATTGAATGAGCAATATTTGCGCCCACCTGTTCGCCTATGATGCGCGCGAAAATAAATCCCGCTATTCCGCCGCAAATAACTGCCTGAAGGACAGCCACAACGGTTGCGATCGGATGACCTGAAAATGCGGCGACAGCTATGCCTGCGGCTCCGAATAATACGAGAAAAGAGGCTATCAGCAATCCGATTATTTTAAAAACAACGCCCACGGTAAATATTTATACTCTATAAGGTTGAAAATTTAACATAGATTGCGAAGATTTTGAGAATTGATTCGTATTCTGAGAGCCCGACGATACCGAGGTATCGAAGGCGGCAGTGCTCCGTAACATAAATAAGTGGGG
>JAGVIF010000576.1 GCA_020056205.1 Lentisphaeria bacterium
GATAGGATTATCTTCCACGCGAAAGACTTTTTCACGCAGGCCGCCAGCAGATACAAGGCGAATAATAAGAGGAGGAGAAGCAATGCGATATACCATGCCCACCATAGAGCGGACCATCTGCATATAAATTTTGACGCCAGAAAAATTTCCGAGATGAGCATAAAGACCACGCCGGTGTTGAAGCTCTCTCTGTCTCCGAATTTTATGTAATTTTTAATCCATGGCAGAGAACTTGCCATGAACAAGGCCGCCGCCGTCCAGAACACAATTACGCAGGCATCGGAAAATCCGCCGTTGGCCGCGTAGCACGGAGGGAAAATTTTTCTCGATATGAAGAAAAAAACGTTAAGCCCCAGCAGAAGAGTTGAAAGCGGCAGGACGACCCTGAACAATGTCTCATAAAAATCACCGTAAAATCTTTTAAACTCCAACGTTCCGATTGCCAGCGCTATTCCGGCGATTAGAGCGCCTATGGCTTTGAGCCATATCGCGTTAGCATCAAAACACGCGGAAAAAGAATATATGAAATCAGATATTCCCATCGTCCAAAAAGCGAGAGCGGCGTAGACATATATTTTTCTGGGATTATTTTTGAATATTTCCAGATAAAGGATGGATATAAAGACGGAGAGAAAACCCGAAGACCATGTCAGTATGAATATGTCGCTGTTTCCCCGCCACAATATTTCATTCAGCCTTGATGCAAACGCCGCAACAAAAATGACAGGAACCAATATGATAAGAAATAGGAGTATCGTAAAAGCAACGCGATTCGCATTCAAAGCAAATATATTTTTGCCGTCCCTTTCCAAAAGCGCCTCCCGGTGAATATTCGCCGAACCACGCCCGCCTGTGCGTGTCCGCACGCGGACAGGCCCTTCGGTAAATATTTACGTATAGAAAAAAGCAAAATCGCCTGATTGGTTCAGGCTGATGCCCCTACTTTTTCTTCCACTGTCCGTCGGGGGACTGGATCCAGGCGCCTGCGGGGGATTCCGCGGCCAACTGCGCGGCTCTCTGGTTTCCTATTTTTTCGATAGACACCTTTGTGTCGGATGAAATCTTTTGATATGCCTGTCTTCTGATGCCGTTTTCTTCATTTACGACATCCTGCGCCTGCGCCTCTCCTTTGAACTCAAGATAGCCCGCGTTATTTTCTCCCACTATGCCTTTGCTCTTGAGCGCCTTGATTATCGCCAATCTCTCGGATGTTTCCATTTCCGCCGTCAGGGATGCGATGAAAAGAAAAGCCGCTGAAAAAAAGAAAATAAATGTCCTAAAAAATTTTGATTTCATATTTTTTTCTCCTTATTTTTGTTTTGATTCAAGATATTTTTGAAGGGCCGCCTCGGCTTCATCGTTTGAAATATCTTTGCTTATGTTATCTGTTTTTTCAAATTCTTTCTTTAGTTCCTCCTGTATTTTGACGTTCACGTCAACAATGATGTGAATTGGTTTCACTTCCACGGGCGCGATCTCCAGCTTATTCCTGGTTTCGATCTCGTGCCGCGTGCATGAGAGCGTCAGAAGGCAGGCCGCCGTTGCGATTGCCACATTTTTCATTTATTCTCCTTTTTTAAAAAAATCTTTGACGGTCTTAATATAGCGCATTACGGTGTTAAAAGGAAATCTGCAATTCAAATCTAATTTTATTTCTTTGAATTCGGAGCCTTGCGCGTCCGCCTCCACCCGTGTGAAAGCGTTAATGTCCTTGTTGAACATAAACGGAAGCGGGCTGGCCGACCTTCCGCTAAATTCTATCTTTAGCAGCATATCATCGCCTTCATTGTTCAGGGAAATTTTCGACCAGTTATAATTGAAATCTTTCAAAGCCTCCGCTGTCAGGTCTATGCCGGAAAACTGAGGGCTGTCTTTTGGAATAGAGTCGAAAAGATTTCCTGTTTTGCTGATTTTTATGTTTCCGCCGGCGCCCGGGCTTGAGTAAAGAAAGGCGTCATTTAATTTGAGGCTGCCGTTCTCAATCAAAATCGGGATTCTTCCGTTCACTCTGCCGTCTCCGAGCGCCTCGCATACCTTGAACTGCGACAGCATTTCCGACAGCAAAACTCTGTCGCAATAGACTATCAATTCCTTTTTCGCGGAGCCGTCAATGCGGAATGAATACGCATGCAGATGCCCTCCGCACCATCCGGCGGAAATTCTTTCGATGAAAAAAACTTTCGGGCTTTCAATCTCGTATCTTACGTCTAAATCCGCGAATTTCGCATCTCCGAACGCTAACGATTTGGCGCGGAAACTTTGCGAAGGCAGACTTCTCTTGAAAGTAATGTCGTCGGTCTGGAACTCGCCTTCCAATCCTTCGATAAATATTTTTTTTTCGTTGTTTGCGAGGGATGCCTCTTTTATTGTTTGTTTGAAAGTTCCGCTTAGACTTCCGTTTGAAAATTTAATTTTCGACTCAATTCCTATCAATCCTGCGAACTTATAGCCCGTCAGTGATTTATGAATCGCGCCAAGATCGAAAGAGTCCACTTTCAGAGGGGCTTCCGCGCGCGCCGCGCATTCAAAAGAAAAAGCCGGTTTCCATTTTGCCGAGAAAGATGCCGGCAGATTAAATCCGGGCGCTGGCGAAAAATAAGTCGCGTCAATATTTATTCCGTCTGTTTTCAGGGAATTTTTCAGGG
The DNA here is from genome assembly GCA_020056205.1 of Lentisphaeria bacterium. GTDB lineage: Bacteria > Verrucomicrobiota > Lentisphaeria > Victivallales > GWF2-50-93 > JAGVIF01. Next base: position 2,646 of record JAGVIF010000576.1, read on the forward strand.
CAAGCGAGCCGTAATCCATTCCGTTGAACAAAATCTTCCCTATTTTTATCTCCCCCTTTTTTTTATCGCCGCCGGGTGAGAAAGCAATATCCCCACGGATGTCGTTGAAATCGAGCAGTCCCTTGCGAAACGATGCGTTTGCGAATTTCGCAAAAGCCTGAACGGAGCCGGGGTCTTTTCCGGTTTCGGCGCTGATGCGCATTTGCGGAATTTTAAGTTCGGAATCGTTTGCGGCGAATGAAATTTCTGAAAAATCGGATTTTGCCGAGCAGTTGAATCCGTTAAGCGGATCGTTCTCTGCTGAAAGCTCGAAAAGGTTCAGTTTTGCCGACAGCGCGGTTCCCGCGCCGAATAAAATGCGAAATTCGCGATTTTCAGAATTATTCACGGCCGTAAATTCCCAGCCTGAATCGGAAACGTTCCCTTCAATAGACAGGGGAATTTCTCCATCCGGCGCGGGAAATCCAATTTCATCGGAGCCCCTTTTCGCCATCTTGAGAACGCATTTTGCGTCAATGACAGGCATAGCCCCCTCTTTGATTGTCAGGATTCCGTTTTCAATTTTTCCCGACATGCGCAAAGGTTTGTCGAGGTTTATTCCGTCTATCGAGAATTTAATTTCCTTGTCTTCAAGGGTCGCACTGATTTTGACTGTTTCCTCTTTATCCGAAACGATTTTTAGATTCCCTTTTTCGTATGAAAGATTGCGAATTTCGCAATTCAGGGAGGCTTTGAGGGCGCTGACTGAGGCTGTTGCGTCTATTTTAACATTCGCCCTGCCTGAAGCGTCTTTTAGAAACTCTTCGAGAAAGATTTCGGACACTTCGGCGCTGATTTTCAGTTCTCTGTTCGCGTTAAGGTTTTCAGCCAGCGACAATTCGGCGGACTGCGCTGCGCCCTTTCCTGAGAAGGAAGTAATTGCCCCGTTTTTCCCCGGCGACTCGATCTCGCACGAGAACGGAATAATTATTTTTTTCCCGTTCAGGAAGCGGTATAAGATTTCCCCCCCCGTGATTTTAATCTTGGCCGGGAAGGCGTTGTTAAGGTCTTGCGAAAAAACCAGTCTTTTTATTTCATCCTGCGATTCAAGGGCAAGGCATATTGACGTAATGCTGTTTTTTTTGGCCGCGTCGGGGCCTTCCTGATTTTTCGCGCTCTCTTCCAAATAGATTCGGAGTCCTGACACCCTCGCCAGTTTGACCCCTCCAAGACCGAAGAAGAGATATTTCATGCGGACGAGGTCGGCTTCAAAAAATATTTTTCCCTTCCGCGAAATAATTAAGTCATTTATTTCCGCCGAGAAAATTCCGGCTTTGCGAATTTCGCAATCAATATCGAACCCTGAAGATTTTTCAATCGCCGGAATAGCTTTTTCGCGGATGAGAAACGGAATGCCGGTCAAAATCAAAACGCCAAGCGCCGCAAAAATCGTAAGCAATATCA
>JAGVIF010000217.1 GCA_020056205.1 Lentisphaeria bacterium
ACAAAACAGACTCCAGTAAATTGGCAGTTTACCACGTCAAATGCACGGATAAAACTGAAACGATTATACCCGATATTTTAAAATATACAATGCACTAGGGTGTTTTATAAGAGACAACCGGATTACCATGCCGCAACTGATATATATCCTTGACAGCAAAAGTAAACTCAGTCATTGGCGGCTTAGAGATACCATTCCGGGTTCCGGCCGGTCATTCAATTCGTCAGAAGATATAAAATATCTAAAATAAGCGAACACGGTGGTCGTTGCAATAGGAAGGCATCATGATGAAACAGGCTGTTCTTGACACGAGGGCACCGGTTCTCGATGTCATGATTCCGGTTGGGGTCGGGATAAGCGATCAGGGGTTTGTCCGGCTCGAGTTGACGGCATTCGATCCTAATCCGTTCGAGCCATTGGAGATGGATTCAGGCAGGGAAGTCAAGGTCTTTGTCAATGGAGAGCGAAAAGAAAATCTCCTTGAAAACCGGCTTGTCATCGAGCGTTTCCCTGTTTCCGGAGCCGGCGCCAACAGCGTTACAATCACCGTTGAAGACGAGGCGGGTAATGTTACCGAACGGACTGTCACTTGGACGGTTGATCCTTCTTCGGACACGGTTCCCCCGACGATTTCCGGCGTCAACGTAGCCGAAGACACCGATGCGGGCGTTGGAACCGGAGTCACGACCGTTCCGGACGTTTCCGAAATATGGGTTCAGGGGATGCTCGACGATCCGAAGGCAAATGTTCGCTATTCGGTGAACGCCGGCGAATTCAGGGAATTTAACATTCTCCGGAACAACGCCGGGAATTATCAGTTCTGCGGGCTTGTGCCTCTGGAGTCCGGTGCGGATGCCCCCGCAAATCTTATGACAACTACCGCGCAAGTCTCAGGACTGAACACCCTTGCAATCGAAGTCTATGACATTGCCGGGAATGTGAGCGCCTACGATTATACTTTGAACCGATCCACGCATAAGATAGAAATCACCTCGCACACACCGGAGAGTTTCGCGAACGGCGCGCCTCAGAATATTTCCGGAAAAATAAGCGCGATGATCGGCGGCGAGGCGGTGACGGCTGTTACCGTGAACGGCGTGGCGGTCGCGTCCGGGGACCTTGTTGACAACGGCGACGGGACATTGACTTTCACCGCGAATGCCGTCCCGCCCGCAACGGACGGCTCAATGACCTCGATTGATGTCGGCGCGGAAACGGCGTCCGGTAAAAAATTCACGGCGAACGCCGCCCGCATCGAGGGCTATGAGATTCTCTACAGGAACGTGAGGCGGAGCTGGTCGCAGAAATGGCACATCGTGAATTCTCGGACGAGCCTGAACATGCTCTTTGGCGACATTGACCTGTATGATCCCGCATACAGCAGCAGCAACGTGCAGAAGATACGCTATTTCGCTCCGAATGATGCGAAGTATGGAGCGGTGGTGGTTGATACCGACATAACCCGCTATCCGCCGCTTGGCTCCTTTTGGGTTGAAACCGGCATGATCACATACAATATCACAGGCGGCGACAACTCCGCGATAGCCGCGGCGCTTGTCGCCAACAAGGGCAACTCGCATCTCCTTCAGGCCGGAATGTGGAGGGAATACAAGCATTTCAGTCCGGGCGCGAGTTTAAATCCGTTGCCCTCAATTGATGTGCTATATCAGAAATACTCGACCGTCATGGTAGTGAAAAAACCTCTTGGCGACGGAAAGTTAGGCGAAAAAGTCAAGATTCTGCTTTCGTTCAGCGGGATGACATATGAGAGATTCGACGACAGCCCGCCGCTCGACTTGAACCTTGTCAAATATAAGGGAGAAAAACCTTTTTCCGTTGATCCGGCGACAGCCACCGCAGCATATCTTGTCGAAGTCCAACGCGGAGAGGGATTTACAATAACCGGTTCCGATTTCGAGTGGCCGACGTTCACGAAAACAACAGTTACAAGGGACCCCGTTGACCCAAACAAAACCACATCCAAGACCGAAGACAGGGGGAGATTCAGCTTCGAATCGGTGCATAATAGGGAAGTGAAAGGCAAGGTTCTCTGGGTGCTTGTTAATGAAGCAGTAGAATATAAAGCAGAAGCTGATAAGGCAGCCCAAACCCTTGCTGCCATTGACAGTAAAATTGAATTATATATCAAAGGGTCTAACGTTCTTTTGCCTCCTAATTATGGAGAAATAATAGGCAAAAAGAAAATAGGATATTTAATACATCTACGGAGCATCGGTGCAATTAACGATGATTATTATGATTACGCTAGGGTGTATGCAACGCGTGTCGTATATGATTATAATGAAGATTTCGCAACTCAAACTCCAAAAACACCATATTTTAATTTTGACGGAATACTTGGATCAGGAAAAGATGGATTCGCTAAAGTATTTGTCAAGAAAATAGGAATGTGGTTTGTAGATGTAACTGATAAGCCAAATGATGCAAGCGTAGCTAATATGGTCAGAGCAGTTACTATGCATGAACTTGGACACGCTCTTGGAGCTGAACATACTATCGGGGTCAGTTCTTGCATTTGACATTATCATGGTGATTTATG
>JAGVIF010000434.1 GCA_020056205.1 Lentisphaeria bacterium
ACATACCGCTTTGGGTATGCCTCCGGTTTTGTGGCTCGTCTGAATTTCACAATCTCCTTCATCGGCGCTGGTTTTGACTTTTGCAATTGGCTCTAAGGTCATCATTTGATCTCTCATGGATAACTTCATTTAAACAAACGAGAAAATATGGATTCTTGTATGATAACTGATCTTTGATTTGATTCAAAAACACGAAATCCAGTTTTTCAATTTTATTTTCAATCAATGAGAGTTTTTTTTGCGTTGGTGTCATAGTATTTGGTCAAAATCTTTCGTTTTAATTTTTTTAGTTGCAATAATATTAGATGCTGATCCTATAAAATCGTAGAAATCATGATTGATTTCTGACAAAAAGTTCATGAAGTTTATGTCGATAATTTCTCTTTCTCTCGCAGAAACAATTATTTCACTTCTCGATGGATTCTCTAAATTAAGTTTAATTACACCTATTCCGTACCCATTATTAAGCCTTGCGAGATTTGAAAGAAAAATTGGATCAGTATCTAAATCGCCAACTACTAAATATCCCAAATTGGCCCAACTGGAATTAGAAACCGCTTGAAAATAACACTCCGTAATATTACCCTTATCTATTTTTAATTTCAGTTCAAAACTGTAAAACTGAACTACTTTCGTTTACACCATTCCAAGTTTTTCAACTTCTTTCTGGAAAAGCGGGTTGAGATTGAGAATAACAGGACTTATTCCAACAATATCCGGATTAGTCCATTTACCAATTTTGTCTCTCTTCTTTGCGATTTTAAGAGCGTTGATAGTTTTAGAGTACACATTAAATCTTTCTCTTGCAAATTTTACTAAATATGGATGGAGGCTTGATTCAGGTATGGTTTTTATCTCGGGAATATTTTTTGTCTTTAGAAGGAACCGTTTTTGACTTTGTTTGTCCTTGCCTTCAAAATATATTCCGAAGACGGAGTTAGTCCCGCCTGAATATTTTGTTAGGCAACGTGCTACAGCAGATAAGGGCACCTGAACCTTGTGCAACTCGTTGCAATTCTTATATGCGGGATGTATTCCTGCAAGAGATAAAATTTCTCCCTGCTTCAAAGGAACGTTTGATTTATCTAAAATATCAATTATTAGCTCTACGAGTTTCATACTGAGATCATCGTAGTAAAAAATTCTTTTTTGAGCCAGCGTTTGAAAGACTGTCCGATTTGCCGATTTGTCTCCTTTGGTTCTGAACAACGAGCAAAAATCTTATCAAGCCCCATTTCATACAAGCGTCCAGAAAGTCGGGCAGAAGTTGCAGGGTTTCGCTCTAATGCGGTTTTATCCCGTTTTAGGTAAGCAACATAGGAATCTTTAATCGGAAACAAATCGAGTTTCAAAAGATTTTTCATAAGTGTAACGTTGTCCCGCTTTTCAAATGTCCTTTCTACGTCTTTCCAAAGCTCGCCGTTAGGTTCGCGTATTCCGTCCGGATGTTGGATACACTTGAAATAGATCGTCCAAATAACTCCTCTGGCTTGCGTATTCGATACTTAATTTTGTCCAGTAGTTCATAAAATTATTTGATTCAATCCTCAATATTGATATAGTAACACCAGAATTTTGGTGCCCGGGGCGGGAGTCGAACCCGCACAGGTTTCCCCGACGAATTTTAAGTCCGTTGCGTCTGCCATTCCGCCACCCGGGCATTTGAAATTTCTTATTTAGCGCCTGACCGAAAAGCCCTGTTTGCGGTCGGGCGTCAATATATATCACATCTTGTTTTTTGTCTCATTGAATTGCGAAATTCGCAGAGACAGAAGGGACGCAAGGGACATATTATTTTTCGATTTGGTGATTTAGAGATTTAGAGATTTTTCAATCGATGTTCGAAGTTCATAGTCTTTACCATCTTACTTTTTCCTTTTCCATTTTCCTTTCTCTTTTCTCGTTTCCATGTTTCCTTTGTTTGTAGTAGGCGAATTTATACGCCGTTCTTGATAACGCGCAATAAATTGCGCTACTACGAACGGATTTCGCATTTTTTTGTTGTTATTCTGAATCCTGACTACTGTATCCTGACTTCTTTTTTCATTTTACACTTTCGCATTTTCGCACTCCCGAACTTTAGAACTTCTCAATCGTTTCGTATTTCGAATTTGGATCGTGGGCGAAGCCCGCCTTAAGATGATGGGCTGATGGATTTTGCGAGTGTTTTGACGAGTTCCGCATATGTGTATGGTTTCTGCAAAACCGCCTTGAACTGAGCCTTGACATCTTCCGCGACGGATTCTGTGTATCCGCTTGACATTACGAGGACGGCGTTTGGGTCGAGGGCGAGGAGTTTTTCCGCGCATTCAACTCCGTCAAAGGCTCCGGAGGCGATCATGTCGAGGATTACGATATCAAATTTTTCCTGCCCGTCTATTGCCTGTTTGTATTTTTCTTCGGTCTGGTCTTTATTGACGGTCAGTGTTACTTTGCATTCCATTTTTTTGAGCAGATTTTTAAGCATTTCCCCTATAGGTATTTCGTCCTCCAGGACGAGAATTTTCTTTCCTTTGAGTATTTTAACGTATTGAGATGTTTCCGCTTTGTCCGCGTTTTGACCGGGTTTCTCTGCGGAAGGAAGGAGTTTTGTGGCAAGTTCTTTCGCCTCTGAACATGCGGTTACCGCGTCATCGAGGAGAGTTCCCACATCACTATTGTTGAGTATGGATCTTGCGTTCGACACATTGGACATAATCAGCGAGATAAGTTTGTCGAGCTTTTCCATCTCCGGCATATCGTCATATTGACCATTCATCACGATCATCCTCCTTGTTTTTAAAAAGCGATTTTATAGAGAGCATTTCAGAAAATTTTGGTTTTGGTTTTTCTTTTTGGTATTCCTGCGGCCCGATTCTGGACATTTTGGGGATAAGCTTTGTGTCGGTGTCGGGGACGACCATATCCCACTGGGCGTCGAATATCTTGTCGCTGTCGAGTGTGGCGTTGAGGTAATTCACAGTGGATATAAATTCCGGCATAGAGGGCCGTCTTTGGGGGTAGTATGACAACATGCGCATGACACCATCGCTTATTAATTTAGGAATTTCCGCCCTTAGTTTCATTGGTTCAATAGGTTCGCGATAAGCGATGTCCTTATTGTTTTGCGCCTGAGCGGCCTGTTCATTTGCGCTGTAGAAATCTTTTTTAAGGGGGGGGGTTGCGTTTAGTCCCGTCATAATTCTTGAGAATACGGTTTCTCTTCTGTCTTTTCCATAAAAAGGATATTTTCCGGTGAGGAGGAAATACGCGGTAACGCCGAAGCTGAAGACATCGCCGTGCCTGCCTTCCTGCCGTGTTTCCGTTTTTTCCGGGCTGATGTAAAAATGGGGGGTTATGTCTTTTGTCCAGTCGTTGCGGACGCAATTTTTGTAAAGTAATCGCGATGTGAAGAAATTTTTGATTCTGACTTTGCCTCTTTCGTCCACGTGAATGTTAGCAGGGCAAACATTGTGATGAATTATTTCTTTGTGATGCGCGACGGCAAGTCCGAGCGCGGCGTTTTGCAGGATATTCAAGATGTCGTCAATTTTCAAATATCCGTGTTCTTCCGGTTTATAATCGGACAGATCAAAACCGTCCATATAGGGGCTTGTTGCGACGAAATAAGAATTTATCTGCCCATGTCCGATCACCGGACATATATTGGAATGGTTTAAAGTGGAGAGGAGGACTGCCTCATCTCTGGCTTGCTCGACGAGTTTGGCTGCTCCGCATTCACTACAATCTGAAAAATCCAGAAGATATATTGTCGAATAAGTTTTCTGTTTCAGATCAAAACCGTCGAAAACTTTCACGCAGCCATTTGGCGGCAGCGGCCTGTCAAGCCTTAGATGGCCTAAAAAGTCAGGGACAAAGAATTCCGCGGCGCATGACCGGCATTTGCATACGGCAAACACCTGCAGGCCGGAGACATCCATTGTCTCTCCGCACGTTCCGCATTTTACGATTTTTTCGTTCATTTTTGACCTGTTATTTTTTCCGCATGTTCAAGCGGGATATTCGTTATGCGTTAAATTTTGTCTCTTGTAAAATTTTCCGTTTCTTTCAGGAACTTTTTAAGTATTTCATTTATTTCGTCAGGCTTGTCCTCGAAGAGGAAATGTCCTGCTCTCCGGAGTTTATGAACTTCGGCGTCGGGATAAAATTCAAGCCATCGTTTGAGAAACTTTTTTGTAAAACACCAGTCTTTCATGCCCCATATTATGCAGACCGGATGTTCTCTGAAGAACCAGAGGCTGTGCTCAAGCTGGACGAGCAGTTCGTAGGAGTTGTCTTCCGGCCATAGCGGTATGTCTTCTACGAAGCGGAATATAGCCGTTCTTGATTCAATTGTAGGGAAGGGAAAGAGGTATGCGGATTTAATTCTCTCCGGCATTGGTTTAACGGTGGTCATGGATGTTGCGAATTTCGCAAAGATGTTCAAATTTTTCACTATGAATTCGCCGACGACCGGGATTCTGCAGAGTTTCAGCCTGAACGGGATTTTGTGGACCGTGAAAGCGGCGGTGTTTGTGATGATAAGCCTTTTTATTTTTTCGGGGTATCGTTCGGCATACCCCATTGCGACGGGGCCTCCCCAGTCGTGCATCATGAGAGAGACGCTTTCGAGGTTGAGGCTGTTCATAAATTCCTCAAAATTGTCTATGTGTGTTTCGAGGCGGTAGTGGAAACTGCCCGGTTTGTCGGAGAGGCCGAATCCGAGATGGTCAGGCGCGATGGTCCTGTTTGTTGCGCTCAATTCGCGTATTATATTTCTAAAGAGAAATGACCAGCTTGGATTGCCGTGCAGGATGACAAGCGGGTCGCCGGAGCCCTCGTCAACGTAGTGGTAATTATAACCGCTTTTGAGGCGGTAGTAGTTTTCCCTGAAAGGGTATATGTCTTTTATTTCGTTTATGCTGTTCACCATTCGACTCCGAGCATTGTGCAATTTATTCCGCTGCCTATTCCAAGCATGGCGACCTTATTTCCCTTTTGTATTTTTCCGGTTTTTGCCGCGATTCCAAGGGTTGAGGGGCAGGATGCCGAGCCAGTGTTGCCGAACGATTCAAGTATTGGAAAATCCTTATCGAGAGGAAGCCCGAGTTTTTCAAAAAGCATTTTTCTGTGAGCGCTTCCGACCTGATGCGCGCATATTATGTCAGGGGAACTGTTTGTCCATGCGAGTTCTTTCTTGAATTTTTCCCATGTCTCAAATGCGGTCTCAACACCTTTAATCATAAGGGTTTCCGAATCCGTGTTCATCAGAACTTCCGAACCGTCGAGCATTCCGGCGTCGTCATTTCCTCTGCACAACTTGTTGTGTTCAGTCGCCGCTGTTGACACCGCGCCGAGCAGGCGGTGCTTTTGGGAGGAGAGTTTTGAAGATGATAGTATTGCGGCGAACGAGCCGGAGCCTATCGTCAGGGACGAAAAATGTTTTTTTATGGAGCGCCTCGTCTGTCCGGGATCTTCGTTTAAAATTTTTATAGTATGTTCAAGCAAAGCCCTGCCGTTTTCTCCCGCCACCACCATTCCGGCGCTGATCTGGCCAAGCTCTATCATATTGGCTGCACAGAGCATCCCTGTCAGAACGCCGAGACACGCGTTTGAGATGTCGAAGACGAGCGAGTCCCGCGGAAGTCCGAGCGCATTATGGACTACGGTCGCCGTGGCTGGTTCGAGAAAATCTCTGCACACCGAGCACATAATAAGGCATTTTATTTCTTCGAGCGGAACTTCTGTTTTTGAGAGGGCGTCTTTGCCCGCGATTATCGCAGTGTCGCTCGGCTTGGAACCGACAGGCCAAAGGCGTCTCTCTTTTATGCCGCTCATAATTTCAAGGCGTCCGGGGGGAAGCTTCAATCTTGAATAAAGCGGCTCAAGCCTGCTTTCTATCTCGGCCGAGCTGACAATTTCAGGCGGAATCCCCACTCCCATAGACTCAAGTATTACGTTTTTATACAGCATATTTGCAAAATGACTTTTTCAACATTTCCATAACAATAGA
>JAGVIF010000372.1 GCA_020056205.1 Lentisphaeria bacterium
ACAAAACAGACTCCAGTAAATTGGCAGTTTACCACGTCAAATGCACGGATAAAACTGAAACGATTATACCCGATATTTTAAAATATACAATGCACTAGGACATAAATTTTATCAAAAGTTTCGAGTAGATGTTTCCGCATCTGGCGGTGTGTTATGCCATCAATAAAGGAATTGTTTGTAATCATGGCAACAATGCCTTGCCCGTTCTTTTCGATGAAATGCTCGGCGTAACGGATGAATTTGATATAGTCGTCTGAAAGAGGTTGGATATTTTTTTCGTTCAAATCCTTTTTATAGTCAACGAGAAGTTTCTGAATCCATTCTCCTTTGTTGCTGGAGCTGACGGCATACGGCGGATTTCCGATGACGACCATTACCGGACAGTCGCGTTTGACGCGGTTCGCCTCCTCGGCTTCGTGTGAGAGCCAGCTTGCGAAAAGAGTCTGTGTGTCGGGATGCGGTTCCTCAAGGCTGTTTGTAAGATAGACGCTCAGGCGCTGATCCTTTTCCGGTTTATATCCTGTCTCTGCAAGAAGCATTTCGAGCTTGAGATGGCACATCGCATAAGGCGCCATCAGGAATTCAAACCCATGGACTCGGGGAATAAGATGTTCTTCGACATAGCTGTTCCATAAGCCCTGCTGGTTTGCGAACTTCGCATAAATCTGCCTTATGACTTCGCAGAGGAACGTGCCTGTTCCAACCGCCGGATCAAGAATCTGAACTTTATGGACTTGCTGTTTGAGCTTTTTCTTGCCATTGGGATTTTCAACCTCAACCTCGACTTTGCTTGTGTCGGCAAGGCCCTGGGGAAGGCCGAATTCCGTTTTCAAGATTTCGTCAACGGAACGAACGATAAATTTGACGACTGGTTCAGGTGTGTAATAGACGCCGCGCGCCTTCCGCAGTTTTGGATTGTATTCGCCGAGGAATGTCTCATAGAAATGAATCATCGGATCGTGTCCGCTTGTCTTCTTGAAATCTTGGAGGATCTTGCGAATATCGCAGGCGCGGAAGACATCAGCGAGGGAATCAACTATCCATGTGATCCTGTCGTCGAGTTCCGGACCGGCGACATAGGTGAAAAGCTGACGGAGGAATGGATTAGACTTGGGAATGAGGAACATCGCCTCGCCTCTGGTGAAAGTATCCGGGGAAGGATCGGCAAGGCGTGCTGCGAACATTCCATAGACGACGGTCTGCGCATAGATATCGGCGAATATTGATTCATCCATGTCGTGGATAAGGATTTTCTTGAAAGCGTTCAATTGATAACGGAGGCTGTTTGAATTTCCGTATTCCGCACGGGGTTCATAGACTGCGGGGCGGGATTTTTCATCGGAGGGACTTCCGCCTTTGTCGAGAGTAAGTGACTTATAGATGGCTTCCTGTAGGAGCTGTGCCTTTGCGGCCATGAGTTTCGCAAGCTTTTCAGCGGAAGTGATGGTCTGTGTCTGATAACTGCAGAAATCCTTTATGAAACTTTCAAATATGGCCCATTGGTTCTTGTCAGGCCGGATTTTGCCGTTTTCAAGAATGCCGAGATGGACTATTGATACCTTTTGTCCGTTCCTGAAAAGACGAAATTCGAGATAGTCGGTGAGGATAAGGTTGTCGAGTTGTTCAAGATAGCGTTTGAGCTGTTCGGATTTTTCCACATGGTTAAGATCAGCACCAATGTCCTTTGCTTCAATAAAACCAACGGGTATGTCTTTTCTTGAGATGATATAATCTGGAGCGCCACAATCCTGGCGTTTGGGTTCATTGGTGACTTTGACATCACTGCAGATACCGCCTATGAGTACGGCAAGATAACCTCTGTAGGTGTGCTCCGTTGCGTTGCCGCCCCTGTATTGCGAGCCAACGCTTTTTAAATAATCTTGAATCCCTGTCATCAGTGGTTTTCGATGTTTTTAAAAATCGCGGAGGCGAACTTGCTGTTTTTGAGGAATTTTTCCAAGATTGCCTGCTGATTTTTCAGTATATCTTCGGGGAGAGTCTTGGATGCCTGGACATTGCCGTCCGCATGGACGATATTGAATCCGCCCGGATGCGGCGCTATGGCATTTTTTGAGACGCACGTAAATTCGATCAGTGTCCATGTTTTTTCGGGGTCTTGAACGGCCGCCTTTCCGGCGATAGCATCGTTATAGACCCATGTGAGTCCTTTTTCTTTCAGTTTATCCGGCATTGAGGGACAGAGCCATATTTTTTCGCTTTTCAGTTCCTCTGAAAGGACTACGCAGATGCTGTCTTCACCCGTTTTAGGGTTTTCCGGATAAAAAGCCGCCTTGGGATATTGCGAATTGCTCAAGTGGTAAGAGGTTATTCCCATTCCCGCCTGCCTTATATTGTTGAGGCATTCAATTTCGACCGCTTTTTTCTTTGCCAATACGTAGGCGCCCATCGGCACACTGCTAATTATCGCCGTTACGGCGAGCATTTCGGTGAGAGTGAAAAGCCTGATGATTTTTTTTGCCGCGCTTTTTTTACCTTTCATTTTCGTCCTCCTTTTTATCAATCCAAATAAATATGCCTTTTTCTTTCAACGCTTTGTCTATGAGGTTATTTTTTTTATTTTTATCCAGCGTGTTTTGTGAAACAGCCCAGTATCCAAGTCCTCTTAAGATTTGCGGGATGGAAGATATTTTGCTCTCGAAATTTTCAGCATTCTCGATTCCGGTCATCACCTTAGATAGCGAGAGAATATAGGAGTTCAAGGTATTATTGTCAACTGTTTTTTGTGTTTTATCCTGAAGTTCGGCGTCAATTATTTCCTGCCAAATTTTAAGAGCCCGCGTTTTATTGTTGTCCATGTAATGGGCGGCTCCGGACTCGAACATATTCAAACGCCACAGCAGAGTATTTTTTGCGCAGAGCGCGGCATTATTTTCAAAGAGCGCGGCGGCCCTGCCGGCGCCGCCTTTCGCGAGGGATAATCTGGCAAGGCCGCTGGCGGATTCAAAGAGAATTCCCTTGTGCCCGTTTTTTTGCGCCCATTGCATTGCGGACTCAAAACGCGTCCCTGCCTGATCAAAGTCGCCTACGGACAGCGAATCGCGCGCCTGGATCAACAAACCTTCGCCGAAGGAGTCGGATTCACCTGTTTTGCCTCCGGGATTTTTAAGCGTTTCTATTTCTTTTTCCAACAAAGAAACTTTTCGTTTTGCGGACAGCGCGTTAATGTCCGCGCCCTGTTTGGCGTAGATTTCATTTTTCCCCTTAGGGAGGATGAAGACGTAATACAAGAGGACTCCGATGATTACAACTACGAAAAAAGTAATTGTCATAGCGGCGTGGCGCCGCGCCCATTTCTCCCATTTTTCCGCCCATGTCAATTTTCTGACGGAGACATTTTTTCCGGCCAGGCAGGCTTCCATATCTATTGAAATCTGTGAGAAATCTTTGTAGCGGAGAAATTTTTCTTTCTCGATCATTCTGATAATGACGGCTTCAAGATTGCGGCTTATATCCTTGCGCGACTTTCGCGGCGAAAGCGGCTCGCATGAGCTAATAGCATTGAAGACTTCCGGCAAATCAGCTTCCGGCGCCAACGGATACGGAAGTTTTCCCGTTAAAAGTTCGTAGAGCATAACGCCGAAGGAATAGATGTCGGACTGTTTTGTAACCTGTCCGTCGCCGAACCCGCATTGTTCGGGAGCCATATATACGGGCGTTCCCATTATTGTTCCGGTAATTGTCAGCTTCGGCGCGTTTTCAAACTTTGCCAAACCAAAATCGGCGAGAAGCGGCTGGTTGAACTGGTTGATCAGAATATTTCCCGGCTTTAAATCGCGGTGAAGTATTCCCTCCGAGTGCGCGTAAGCGAGGGCTTTCGCTATAGGAATAGTATAATTAAGGACTTCAGCGGCGCTAAGATTTTTCCCGACAAAATCGTTGAGAGTCCGCCCATTCGGAACATATTCCATGACTATGTAATAGTTTTCCTTATCCTGGCCTGTGTCATAAACCGTGATTATATTCGGATGCTTTCTCAGATATTTTGAGGTCTCCGCCTCTTGAACAAAACGCCTGATTTCATTCTTGGGGATGAGGGGAGTTGCCATCATGATCTTGATCGCGACTTCAGCGCCGTTGACATCCTGTGCCCGATAAACAATCCCTGTCCCGCCTCTTCCGATCAGGTCAAGAAGCTTATACTGCCCGATAAATCCCAAGTTGAAATCACTGTCGGGATTGGCAAGAGATAATGTGTCTTTCAGTTCCTGCGCCGGTGAGACGAAAGAATTTTCGCCGGAATGCCCGTCTTTTTTTTTGCTGTCAACTGGCATCTTTGATTTGTTCTTTAAATTCATCTATCAGGCGGAGGGCTTTTTCCTTATCGGCGGCCTCCGCGAATATTCTGACTACGGGCTCAGTGTTGGAAGCTCTGACAAGTATCCACGCATCATCCCGGTCTATGCGTAAACCGTCAATAGCAATAAGATTTTCTCCTGAGTATTTTTCCTTCAGCGCCCGTATGATGTCAATAGCCTTGGCCGTAGGGCATGGAACTTTTGCCGTCGCGCTGTAATAACGCGGAATATCTTTAAGTATTGCCGTCAGGCTTTGGGCGCGTTCAACCATCATTTCGAGAATCAGAGCCATTCCGGTAAAGCTGTCCCTGCACGGATGAATCACCGGATATATAATTCCGCCGCTACCTCCTTCACCGCCTATAACAGCGCCTGTTTGGAGCATCTTAGTAGTTACATTTATTTCTCCGACGGCGGTGAGATGCAGAGGGCAATTATATTTTGCCGCCACATCTCCGACAGCTTTGCTTGTTTGGATGTTGACCACCACCGGGCCGGATGTCTTTGACAGAACATGTTCAACCGCAAGGACTAACGGATATTGCTCGCTGAGAGCTGAGCCGCCGCTGTCAACCAGGCCTATCCTGTCGGCGTCAGGGTCCTGGGCGAAACCAATGTCGCATCCGTTTTTTACGACAGCCTCGCGCAAGGCGGTCAAATTTTCCGGAACAGGCTCAGGCTTGCGCCGAAAAACGCCGTCCATCTCCGCGAACAACATAACAGTCTCACAGCCAAGCTCTTCCAAAAAAGCTTTTGCGTAAGGAGCCCCTGCCCCGTTGCAACAGTCAATAGCGACCCTGAATTTTGCGGAGCGGATTTTTTCCGCGTCAATTTTACGGAATATCCTTTCCTTGTGAATATCAAAGACTCCTTTCAGGCTGCGAATATTTCGCAAATCTTCCTCGGTAACGTAATTTCTGTCGGACTGATTGTAAATATTCAAAAGCTCGGCGGCTTCGGAGTGATTAAGGAAAATGCCGGAGCGGCCTATGAATTTGAGAGCGTTCCATTCGGCGCAATTATGGCTGGCGGTGATGACGACTCCGCCGTTGGCCTTGTATTCATCAACGGCGATTTGCACTG
>JAGVIF010000448.1 GCA_020056205.1 Lentisphaeria bacterium
AACACGGAATATCCAATGTCCAAGTTCATTTCTGTCCTTCATCGGGTGGAAATTGAGTGTTCAAATGAGTTCAACCTTGCTTAGCTTGATAGGTATGGGTGGACGAGATGGGGGCTGCAAAAGTAGCTGCTATCTCATCCAGCGCTTTCCAGCGCCGGAAGAACGCAACCCGCCGAAGATGGGGGATTGACAACCAATAATAATGATGGTATAAGTTCAGTAAACCCCGCCTGCCTGTGCGTAGCACGCAGACAGGTCCTTTTACTGAACTTATACAACAGATGTCCATATTCACCGAAAGGACAGGGTTCGGTGAATATTTACCAAGCCGGAGGCTTACGCTGCTTCTTGTTTGCCATCCAATCATCCGTGGGACGGCAGTGGCTTAAAACCTGACACTTAAAACCGATTTTGTTGGAGTTCACTGTCCCGATTTCCTACGGCCCCGGGATCTTCGACTTTAGCGTGGGATTTGAGGAAGTGTCAGAGTGTCAAAGTGTCAAAGTATCGGAGCGTCAAAGTTTTAAATATAAGAAAATCATTCGTGTAATTCGTGGCAAAAAAAGGGAAAAAGGTGAAAAATAATTTCGTGTATTTCGCCTGCCCTGAGCTTGCCCGCAGTGAGCCTGTCGAACTGTCGAATCCGGAGTGCGAGAGTGCGGAAATGCGAGAGTGAAAAAAAATAGAAATTAGAAATTAGAAAGTAGAAAACTTAAAACCTAAAACTTAAAACTGCCTCCTGACTGTGCGCCTACGCGGCGCTACTCAAATGCAAAATGTAGGTTAATACCATGAAGATTGCGCACCTAATTCCTCAGTTTTATCCGCATATCGGCGGGGCCGAAATATGCATCCACAATGTTTGTCGGACACTTGCCAAAAACGGACACGACGCAATAGTGATCACCAGCACTCTGCCCCCCGAAGAAAGTCCCAAACTCCCGTATAAAATCGAATATCTCTGGAGCAAAACCGGCGGGCTTTTCAGAAACCTCCCATATTTTTTAGGCAAGGCATACCTGCATTACGCGCTTGCCAAACTCCAGCAAAAACACAAATTTGATCTCTGGCAACTTACAAACGGCTGGCCGCTCGCGGTCTTCGCGGTTGACTTTTTTAAGAAAAATAAAATTCCCTGTATTTTGCGCTGTTGCGGAGACGACATACAGAAATTCCCGGAAATCGGCTATGGGATGAGATTGGATATGCGGATTGACGCGCTTGTGACAGAAAAATATCCGCTGTTCGATGGATTTGTCGCGCTTACTCCGAGTGTCCGTGAGGAATATCTCCAACTCGGCATTCCCGACAACAAAATCCGCATAATCCCGAACGGCGTTGACACTGCGAAATTCGCAAAACTTTCGGACGAAAAGGTCTGCGAAATTCGCGAAAGTCTCGGCATAAAGGTTTTACAAAAACCGTTAATTTTAACGGTTGGCCGTTATCATCCCAAAAAGGGTTTTGATTTGATTCCTGAAATTGCGGAGAAACTGCGTTCGAAAGGGCTTGAATTCAACTGGCTGATAGTCGGACGCAATGTCTGCGAGATTCGCAAAAAGCATCCCGACTGCGAAAAACTCGGCATAATATTCATCGAGAAGTTTGCGAAATTCGCAGGGAAAGACGCCTTCAATCTGCCTTCTCAGGAGCTTATTGATTTATACTGTTCCGCCGACATTTTCGCTCTGCCGACTCTCGTCGAGACCTTCGGAATGGTGCTTGTCGAGGCAATGGCGGCCGGTTTGCCGATTGTTACGACGGACGCGCCGGGTGTGAGAGATGTCATCGAAGAAGAGCGCGAGGGATTCAAAGTCACGGCCGGAGACGCGGAAGCGTTCGCGGAAAAATTGGCAGACCTGATTCTAAACATAGAACTTAGAATGAAAATTTCCCGGAATTGTTTAAAATCATCACAGAATTATGACTGGAAAAATGTCTCCCGCCGGTACCTGGATTTTTATGATGAAATAGGCAAAACATTTGAGTAAGCCGGGAAATTTGCGAAATTCGCAGATTAAAATACAGTAAGAGCGCGGAGGAAGCGCGTAAATATTCATTGGAAGGACATGGTTCGGTGAATATTTACCAAGCCAGAGATTTGTGCTACTTCCCGTAAATAATCAAAAAAACTGCTAACAAAATCGCTTCACCGAACCAGCTACCGCCAGTCGGTGAGCTAATCGTTGGGCGGTACAACAATTGAGAGATATACAATGCACTACATACAGTTATGAACAAGCCTAATGGCTGGGTTAGTCTTGTCGTGGGCTCAATGGCGATTGTGTTCGCGATTGCTCCGCCGGCTCTCGGGTGGACAGCGGGTGGGCACGACAATGTCGCACGGGTCACGGTGCTGACGGAAGATGGCGGGCACCTTGCCTGGCATCCGAAAGAAGACCTGATCGCCTTCGACCGCATTGACAGCGAAGGGTATTTCCGCCCCTGGCTCATGCAATCCGACGGCAGCAAACAACGCCCTTTAACAATCACCGTACCCGGTTTCCCGACCAAACATGCGGGCCAACCGGCTTGGCACCCTTCGGGAAACTATCTGGCCCTGCAGGCACAACAGCAGAACAGTCCCAAGTGGATTCATGCCAAGGCTGCCCCGGGAGCCGGGGTGCTCAACGATCTCTGGATCATTTCCGCCGATGGTCGCCAAGGATGGAAAGTGGTCGCCTTGCCGTCGAAGATCAACAAGCATTCCGCCGCTTTGTTGCACCCCCATTTCTCACCCGACGGCAAGCGGCTTATCTGGTCCGAGCGGATCAGTGGCAACGCCAAGCCATTCGGAGAATGGGTGATTCGGTTGGCGGATGTGCTTTTTTCCGGCGATGGTCAGCCGATACTATCCAATATTCGCACCATGTCACCGGGGAGTAATAAATCGTTTTATGAAACCCACAATTTCCATCCCAACGGGTGCAGTTTTATGTTCACAGGTCAGCAAGACGTGGGGTTGGAAATCTATGCCTTCGACATTGACACGGGGGAAACGAGTCGCCTAACCCGGGATCCGGCGGCGTGGGATGAACACGCCCATTACTCGCCTGACGGAAAGAAAATTGTATGGATGTCGAGCCGAGGGCTACGTTTCACAGTCAAACCGTTCGATCTTCAGACGGAGTTCTGGCTCATGGATGCGGATGGCTCAAATCCGAAGCGACTGACCTTTTTCCACGACCCCGCAAGCTCCCATGCCTTGCGCAGAGATTTCGCTGTTGCTGCGGACATCGCCTAGAGCCCAAACGGCAAGAGTCTCGTCGGCTTGGTGATCACAGCCCGCCCCGAAACCCCCGAACGCGACAAGGGGCTGGTCGTTCGCATCGATCTTGAATGACCGTCTGGAGTTTTTCGCCAGCCAGCTCCGGGAGAAGGGACGGTGCCGCCCAACCATTCGTTGCAGCCGATGCCGCGAAGCGGCGCGGTTGAGCTTTATCGTTAAAATACGAAGAGATATTTTCACACAAAGACACAAAGCCGCAAAGAAATAAAATAATTAGAGCCTGTCCACGAAAGCCTGTTTTTGCGAATTTGAAATTGGAAAAGTAGTTTGCGATCTCCGACTTGTCCGCCGTAGCAAGCGTAACCGCGATGCGAAGGAGGAGCGCAAGAAACAAGGCGATTTGCTCTTTGCGCCAAGGATGTCGCAAGCTACTGGAAAAACGCCATGGCTCCACCGACGGTCGATTTATTTTGGGAAAGACGGGGCGGAACTCCTCTTGGTATGCTACATTATCAAAGGGCATTGCATGTTCCTTTCATTTATAATTGTATTTTTTTAAGACTTTTATCGAATTCTTATTATTATACAGCTATTTGAAATACATGCAAGTCCTTTTCTATTAAATATTTACATTATTATGGACAGGCTCTAATTAAAAGTTTTCGGAAAAGAGTCAGAGAAAGAAACTGTTTTCAAAAGGGTTTGTCTTTGCCCGATCAGGAAGCGAGGAGAAAATATTTTTTTGAACCTTCGTGTCCTTCGTTTCTTCGTGGTGAGAATAGTCTTTGTGTCTCCGTGACCCCCGATGCCTATGGACCGGGATCTTCGACTTTGTGAGAGAATAAAGAATGGAATTTTAACAAGTCGCTCCAGCTAACCGGTTGCCGCCGGTAGCTGAGGTTGGCCGTTCGATGATAATATGAAATTAAAAAAAGTTCTCAGAGATTGGTCTACTCTTCATAAGCCAGATACAGACTCCTTGATACAGGAGCCACGTTGTTTTTCGTTCATATGTAGTGCATGTGCAAAACAAATTAGCATTAGTCTTACTGAAAGAATTTCCGATTGGGATATGTTTCCACGATATCCTTTTACTGAGATCGAAAAGGAACAGATCAAGGAATTTTATGCTATGGGGCCCTGGAGTCATTCTCCATGTGGTGGAGCAATTCACTTTGATAAGATATCATGCCCTTCATGCCATCAAGCATTTCTCTTCAGTTACGGTGTTAATGAACCAAGTAATAGCTTTAATGTGCTCACTGTTGAAGGTGTTGTTGAGATAGAAAACGAGTAATAGAATCGAACCATTTCCATTCATCCAACCCTGCATCAGCGGTGTGGATGATGGTGGGCTATCAAAAGTAGGACAGGCATCCTTGCCTATATGTTTTGAAGAGTAGCTTGTGTTGGAATCTAGGCCAATCCTCCGGATTGAAAGCACTATCAAACAAGCGGGGATAAATCCTGAAAAATTTATCAACGCGTATCGAAACAGATAACCAGGCAAATTCAGCCAACCGCTAAATTGCGGCGGCTGATTTGATGCGTTTATGGAGTGAGGTAAAAATGAACGACAGTAAAAAATCATTGGGCGTTTTACTAGCTGGTCTCGGTATATTGCTGATGGGAATATCCTCGATTACATTCGCGTTGAAAGGATGTTCTAATATGAACACCAAACAGCATGAAACTGTAACCGCAGAAGAAAGTTTTGAAGAAGCAATGGCTGAAGCAAAAAAAACATTTGATGATCCTGCATTTCAAAAGATGCTTCAGGAAAATCTCAAGAAAGCTTTGTCGGAGGTTGAAGTAAAAGAAACTGAAATCGAAATACGGAAATAGAACCATAACTAGGAAATTTTGCCGACCCTTAGAAAGACGGCGGCAAATTTCTAACGTGTGCGCCCGGCAGGGCGCTTTACTAAAGGGTGGAAGTCCCTTGCATACCCGTCGGGGAAATGCTAGCGAAAGACAAGGGCGCCGCCGTGATACGGGGGTCGTACGTAAGGACTTTTTAACTGAATATCCAATAACGAACACGGAATATCCAATGTCCAAGTCCATTTCTGTCCTTCACCGGTTGGAGATTGAGTGTTGGATATCTGCCTGTGCGTACACGCAGACAGGTTGGGTGTTCAAATGAGTTCATATTTTCTTAGATTGACAGCAATGGGTCGTACGTCTGGCGCTGAGAGAGCCATGGGAGGGAGACCTTCCAGGCTGCTCAATTATCCGCAGAAAGCAAATTGC
>JAGVIF010000069.1 GCA_020056205.1 Lentisphaeria bacterium
ACATACCGCTTTGGGTATGCCTCCGGTTTTGTGGCTCGTCTGAATTTCACAATCTCCTTCATCGGCGCTGGTTTTGACTTTTGCAATTGGCTCATAATAAGACTTTTACCTGCCATCGTTTATTATTATCAAAAACTTGGTTTAAATTCGGCTGACTGAACCGCAAAACTTACGTTTACGCTTCCCAAACTATGAAATACACAACTCTACAAAATAGCTCATTGAAATATAAGGATTTTGTTTTTGATAATTATGATATAGAAAAAATTGCGGAAAAAGTTGAGACGAAAGATATGGCTGAAACTGTTGCCAAGCGACTTGTAACAGGGAAGGCAGCGGAAGAATATTTCAAAATAAATTACGATTTTGTTTCCAATTTTATGAATTATGAGTTGAAAGACACGACAAATCTTGCTTGTGGATTTGATTACAAGTTGTCTTTGGAAGAAGATATTTGAGTTACAGGGCGCCAGCAGAGCATAGATGAAGTTCTTATGAAATCATACTTCGGGTTCACTGAAAAATTTTCAATTTTTCAGTGAACCCTGCTTAGAGTCTGCTGAAAAAAAAATTTTGCGAAAATCGCAAAAATCTTTTTTCGGCAGACTCTAAATACTGTGCGCCCTTCCGCATCTCGGACATCTTATGCCACTGTCCTGATAATTCGGAGGAATTTTTATTTTTATGCCGCATTCGCAGTTTATGAATTTGTAGTTGTGCAATTTCATCACAAGGTCGTTGGCTTCACGGGAGCGTCTCTTTTCCGTCTTATCGTCTTCCCTTGATATTCCGCGCAGTTTGAGTTGCTCCGCCGACAAAAGATTTTCCGAATTAATAACATCCTTTCCTGTAACCTGACGGAATACTTTATTATACTCGCTGAATCCCGCCCCTCCGGACATTGAACGAAGAATTTTCACCCGTTCCTCTGTCGGCGGATGTGTGCTAAAAACAGAAGCGAAAGATTTGCCGTCAAGCCCCATTGGAGGAACAATAAACATTGGAGCGGTTACACGGTTCGCGGCTTCAAGCGGGATTGATGCTTTGGCGCTGATTTTTTCCAGAGCCGACGCCAATCCTTCAGGGAATCTTGTGAAGACCGCCGCGGAGGCGTCGGCAAGATATTCCCTGCTCCTTGAGCACGCTAGGTAAATAATCTGGGCAAGCAATGGGGCGAGAATGGCAAGTATGATTCCAACCACAAGCAATACGACCTGCGCCTGCCCTCCGGAATCGCGGGACGAGCGGGAGCGCCTGCCGCCCATCATACTTCCATAAAACATAGTCCGCGTGAAAATATCGGAAAGTATTACTATCGTCCCGAGCATCACGCCGGTGATAGTCAAAAATTTTGTGTCCTGATTTTTTATGTGCCCGATTTCGTGAGCGATGACTCCCTGCAGTTCGTCTCTGGTAAGAACAGCGAGAAGCCCGCTTGTGATTGCGACCGCGCAATTGTCGGGAGAGCCTACGGCAAAGGCATTTGGCGCTTTGCTTTCAATAATATATATTTTGGGGAGAGTCGGCAATCCGGAGGCGATCTTCATCTCCTCGACAATGTTATACAATTGCGGAGCGTCCTCCGACTGAACTTCTTTCGCTCCGGAAAAAGCGAGGAGAATGTTTTTTCCCTCGACGAGCGCGATGAAGGTCAGGAAAAACCATAAAACTCCGGCGATGGAAATCCCCGCCAATATCCCTCCCCCGCCTCTCGCGATCACAGCGCCAAAAACAGCCCCAAGTATAAGCAAAAGCAGTCCCATCAGCGAAATGAGCAGGACCGACTTGATTTTATTTTGTCTAATAGCTTCCCACATAATCACATTTGAATTTTATATTTTATTTTCCATTTTTCACCACAGAGACACAAGGGACATAAGAGACGCAAGGGACATACAAAAATTTAGAAATTAGCGTCCTACTGCGAGTTTCGCAGTTTTATCAAAATGAAACTTTTACATCGCCTCCGATTTTTATTGGCGGCGGGATTATCCTCAAACCGCCGGCGTTTTCCCAGCCGTGATCCCAGCTTTTGAAAAGCAAAGGCGATGTCGGTTCGCCCCACGGATTGATGTCAACTATCATAATTCTTCCGCTTGAAGTGAAATAAACGTCCACCGCAGCGGTAAGCATCGGAAAAAGCCAGCTTGTTTCATGAAAAAAAGCATCCGCCTTTTTCCACAATTCATCCTTTCTCCCCTCGATCCGCCTGAAATGCCTGATAAGCCATAACTGGCTCATCCCCAATAGCTTCTTATCTTTTATAAATATGCGAAATTCGCGCGGATGGCTCATCCGGCGATACGGGCGGACGCATATATGGTCTGATTGCCCGGATGCGACGGATTTTCTGACTTTTTCGCTTAGAGCCAAATATTTCCATGCGCTTTCGGACGAATACACCGCGCCATTCTTCGATGCAAAACGCTCGGTGTCGGTGGGAGCGGCGCAGTCAACGGACACAAATTTACTGCCGGAGAAAGCCTTCATGGCGCCCTTTAACCGGGCCGCTATTCCAAGAGTCCTTTCCCCTTCGCATACGCCGTCCGACAGAAGGGCTTTGTCTTCTTCCGATAATTTCACGAAGACGCT
>JAGVIF010000047.1 GCA_020056205.1 Lentisphaeria bacterium
CCTCCGGTTTTGTGGCTCGTCTGAATTTCACAATCTCCTTCATCGGCGCTGGTTTTGACTTTTGCAATTGGCTCAAAGGAGATAAAAAGATGAAAATGAAATTTGCTCTTACGGTTATTGGGGTTACAATCGGGTTTTATACTCTGCCTGGAGACGATAGGACTCCTCCGCCGGCTCCGAACGGCAGTTCAATAGAAACGCAATTGAGAATAGATGTGAAGGATGATGTGGACACGGTTCACCTCATTTCAACGGACAACGACCCTGACATTGTTACTAAGACATATATTCTAAAAAATGCCGATCCTTACGAGGTCAAGCCCTATCTCAGAAGCGCGGTAAGGGCTGAAAGGATAAACGGCAATGCCGCAAAGATTGAAGCGATAAAATTCAACGACGGCACAGGGGCTTTGATCGTCTCGGCGGAAGATTATAAATTCAATAAGTTAGTGTCCGGAGATATGACAATAGACGAGATAGTGGAGGGACTTGACAAGCCGGACCTAAAATCCACTTCCGGGAAAAAAGCGTTCGCCTATTTTCCGAAATACTGGGATGCCAATTCGCTGGCAAACGTTGTGCGAAATGTGGGGCTTAGTGTGCCGGGAGATCCGTTTGAGCTTGATGGAGGTTCTGACTCGGTGGGAGTGGATTCCGACCTCAATGCGGTTCTCTTCTACTGCCCTCTTTATCAGGTCAAAAACATAAAAAAGGCGCTCGAACTCTACGATACTCCGACATCGGAAGTGAACATAAAGTACGCAGTCTATGAGTTGGACACGGAGAGCGACGACAAGCTCGGCGTGGATTTCCAGTCATGGAAAAACGGTCCCGGCGCCGACATCTTCTCTGCGGCGGGAAGATTTTCAAACGGCTGGAGCGCAGATGCGATCTCCGGGCTTCCGGACGGAACAAATTTCAATGAGACAAAGTTTTTTAAATTCAACCCCCGCTGGAACACCCGTTATATTGATTTTCTTGCGGCAAAGGGGAAGGCTAACGTCATTACTACAGGCGAAATAAGCATAATGAACGGGCTGGAAGGCAGAATAAGCAGCACAATCGAAGCGCCCCTTATAAGCGGCGGCGAAGCAATCCCAAATATTGTTTCAGGCGACTACATTACGCTTGAGGAACAGACATTCGTAGCTGCCGGAACTCTCGCCGCGGCGGGAAATACCGATTCGTACAGAATCACCGCGCGCGATGAGAACGGGCGGCTAATCACCACCGACGATTTCGTCGGTTCGCTGGTCATAACAAGAGTCAATGATGGCAATAGAACCACTTACTTTATCAAAGTGTTCAGCGGAGGCGATGCGATACTTGTCAACGGAAAAAGAAAAAGGGAGACGAAGTGCTTCAACCTCGTCCTTGAACAAAGCGTTGTCCGCAGAAACACGAATGATAATTCCGACACTAATACAGCTGGCGCGGCGATGCCAAACGACTGGGCGGCAATTAGTAGTTGGCAGACGGATAAAAACATGACCGTCTATAGGAGCGCCACAAGAAATACGGCGGGCAACAGCTACGGATTTGAACTCAGAATCACTCCTTCGGTAAATGAACTCACAACGTCCGCGTCAATAACCATGGCCAACACGAGCCTGATCGGTTTTTCAAGCGACGGCACGGCAAGAATA
Organism: Lentisphaeria bacterium; assembly: GCA_020056205.1. Lineage (GTDB taxonomy): Bacteria > Verrucomicrobiota > Lentisphaeria > Victivallales > GWF2-50-93 > JAGVIF01. The sequence continues at coordinate 1,647 of JAGVIF010000047.1, forward strand.
TCAACCAGCGGCGTTACAACCGTCATGTCCATGCCAAACTCAGGCGCAAGGCTTGTAGTCGGCGGAGTGGAAAAAATAAGCGTTGTCAAGAGCGTCAGCAAAATACCCTGGCTCGGAGATATTCCGGGATTGGGATGGTTATTTTCCAGCGAATCTCAAAGCTCCAAGAAAACACAACTCGTTGCCGTAATAGATTGCGCGCCGCTTGCTCCGGATCAAAAACTGCCCGACGGCGTCATAAAGGAAAAAGAGGAATTTGTAAAAACCAAGTCCGAAGGAGGCTCCTCTCTTCCTCCCGGGTATGACCAGTTGCTTATAGACAGCGATAAAAAAACATTCGACCCGCTGCCATAGAGTCTGCTGAAAAAAGATTTTTGCGAAAATCGCAAAATCTCTTTTGGCGCATACTCTTATATCACATATCTTTTTTAATGTCAAACGCTTATGTAATATTTTTTGAATTTTTCAGTGAACCCTAAATATTCACCGAAAAGACGGGGTTCGGTGAATATTTACCCGTCAGGGATGCCTTCACGGAATCAGGATTGAAATAACAACAAATTTGAAATTATTACGGGGATTATAACAAAATTGTAATGTATGCGGATATTCTATAAATTGGATTTATATTTATATCTTATTTATTATCAAGTATTTATAAATTATGATAATGATTTGGCATATTGTTTGCTAAGACTGCGAACCGATTAAGAATAAAAATTAAAAAAAGGAGGCGATATGAAGTTGATCATTGCTTATATTCAGCCTGAAAAACTGAATTCCGTGAAGCAGGCTTTATATGAGAAGGAGGTATTTAAGATTTCGGTAACCAACGCCCTTGGCTGCGGCCAGCAAAAAGGATATCACGAAAGTTATCGCGGCGCCGATATAGAAGTGAATCTTCTCAAAAAAATAAGAATTGAAATAGCCGTCAATGACGCCTTTGTGGAATCTACTGTTGAGGCGGTGATCAGGGGGGCAAGGACGGGAAAAATCGGGGACGGGAAAATTTTTATAATGCCGCTTGATGAATGTATTCGGATACGAACCGGTGAAAAAGGCAAAGACGCAATAGGCTAAACTAAGGAGAAAATAATATGATTACAAGATTCAAAAATTGGGATTTTGCGAAATTCGCAATTCCATCGGTGCTAATGCTTTCAATATGTTTTGGAGCTTTGGCGCAGGATGCCGCGCCTGTCGCGGCGGCGGTTGAAAGGGTTGAAGTTGTTGTCCCCGCGGCTCCGGGAACTGCCGCATCCGCGGCGGTAAGTCCTGAAATGTTTGCCGTCAACAACACATGGATGCTTGTGGCGGTATTTCTTGTTTTCATTATGAGTCTTGGATTTGCGACCGTTGAGACGGGGCTGACCCGTTCCAAGAACACCGTGAACATCCTTTTCAAGAACACGCTGATTCCGGCGATAGGCGTTTTGACATACGCTCTCATCGGATTCAGTCTGATGTATCCCGGCGACGCATGGAAAATCGGGAAAATATTTGGATTCGGCGGATTCGGCATAGGAACGGATGCGGCGGGAATCACATCCGCATATAATCCGGGCTATACATACTGGACGGATTTTATGTTTCAGGCCATGTTTGCTTCAACGGCCGCCACAATAGTGTCCGGAGCAGTGGCGGAGAGAATCAAACTTCCGGCTTTTCTCATATTCTCCACCGTCTATGTGGCGATAGTATATCCAATAGTAGGTTCATGGGGATGGGGAGGCGGATGGCTCAAGGAAATAAACTTTCATGATTTCGCCGGCTCGTCATTCGTTCACTCCGTAGGCGGCTGGGCGGCTCTTGCGGGCGTTATTCTGTTGGGTCCAAGAATAGGCAAATATGTCAACGGAAGGGCAAAAGCGATAATGGGGCACAGCATGCCGCTTGCGACAATCGGCGTATTTCTGCTGTGGCTTGGCTGGTTCGGATTCAACGGAGGCTCGGTGCTTTCCGCTGATCCCGGCATGGTTTCGTATGTATTTGTCACCACCTGCCTTGCGGCCTGCGCCGGACTTATCACTGCGATGTTCACATCGTGGATCATACAGAAGAAACCGGATCTTTCAATGGTTCTCAACGGATGCCTCGCCGGTCTTGTCGGAGTTACCGCCGGGGCGGATGTTGTCTCGATCCAAGCCTCCGTGATAATAGGAGGCATCGCCGGAATTCTGGTTGTTCTTTCGGTGTTTATGTTCGATAAGCTCAAACTTGACGACCCCGTCGGAGCTTTGTCCGTCCATCTCGTCTGCGGAACGTGGGGCACGCTCGCGGTCGCCATTTTCAATAACTCTTTCTCAATTGTCTCGCAGATTGTTGGCATACTCGCTATTGGGGCTGCGTGTTTTACATCCGCGTTCATTATATTTTACGCGATAAAGGTTACAATGGGCATCAGGGTGAGCGAAGAAGAAGAGCTTAAAGGCCTTGACATCGGCGAACACGGCATGGAAGCCTACAACGGGTTCCAAATATTCATAACCCAATAAAATTTATTTTCTAAAATGGTAAAGATTTCATTTTGTGATATTTTTAGCGCGGAAAGATGACTTTAACAATGCTTAAAAAAGGCGCTATTTTTAAGCTGAAGCAAAAATTCAAACCTTATAAGGATTTCGAAAACTATGGATAAGATTTCTCTAAGAAGAAATGCGATTGCTAATATCGCGTCGAGGAAAAGCGAAAAAGGAATAGGAAAGGAAAAGCCGATAACCGAAATCTACGGCGAAAATGTCTTCAATCTTAAAACGATGAAAGATTATCTGCCTAAACCCGTTTATAAAAAATTGCTTTTCACTATTAAACATGGGACAGCCCTTGACGCGGAAATCGCGGACGATGTCGCCAATGCGATGAAACGCTGGGCTATAAGCAAAGGCGCAAGCCACTACACGCACTGGTTTCAACCTCTGACTGGCTCCACGGCGGAAAAACACGATTCGTTCATTGAGCCGGACCTCGAGGGCGGGGTTATGATGGACTTCTCAGGGACATCTCTTATAAAAGGCGAGCCTGATGCTTCAAGTTTTCCGTCCGGCGGGCTCAGGGCGACCTTTGAAGCGAGAGGATACACCGCTTGGGATCCCACAAGCCCTGCATTCATAAAGAGTTGCGATTCCGGGGCAGTGTTGTGCATCCCGACGGCTTTTTGCTCATACACCGGAGAAGCGCTCGATAAAAAAACACCCCTCTTGCGGTCAATGCAGACAATCTCGTACCAGGCAAAACGCATCCTTAAAGCATTTAAAGCGGACAGCGAAGGCAGGGTTGTCAGTACGCTTGGGGCCGAACAGGAATATTTTCTGATAGACAAAGAGCTTTATTACGCAAGACCGGACCTTGTTCAGTGCAGCAGAACTTTGTTCGGAAATGTTCCGCCGAAGCACCAGCAGATGGAAGACCACTATTTTGGCGCGATAAAAGACAGAGTTCTGGATTTCATGAGTGATGTGGATGAACAGCTTTGGTCTCTTGGAATTCCGGCAAAGACGCGGCACAACGAGGTTTCTCCGGCTCAGTTTGAGCTGGCTCCGATTTTTGAGGAGCTCAATCTCGCGGTTGACCACAATATGCTCGTGATGGAAGTCCTCAGAAAAACTGCGGAAAAACACGGACTTATATGCCTGCTCCACGAAAAACCATTCGCGGGAGTCAACGGTTCCGGAAAACACAACAACTGGTCGCTGGTTTCTCCGGACGGACGCAATCTCCTTGAACCGGGACACAATCCGCACGAAAACGCGATTTTTCTTACTTTCCTATGCGCGATCATTCAGGCTGTTGACGAACATGCCGATATACTGCGCTCATCGGTGGCAAGCGCCGGGAACGACCACAGGCTCGGGGCGAATGAGGCGCCTCCGGCCATAATCTCTATTTTCCTTGGGGACCAGCTCACCGATGTCATAGAACAGATCGAAAAGGGCGGCGCGAAATCCGCAAAAACCGGCGGCGCGATGCGCATAGGCGTTGACGCCCTGCCGGACCTTCCAAAAGACGCCACCGACCGCAACAGGACAAGCCCGTTCGCGTTCACGGGAAACAAATTCGAGTTCCGCGCGGTCGGCGCAAGTCAATCATGCGCAGGCCCTAATATAGTCCTCAACACAATAGTCGCTGAATCGTTCGACAAAATAGCGGACGAACTGGAAAAAGCCAAAAAAGAGGATTTCAACGATGTCCTCCAGCAAATACTTCAAAATATAATAAAAAAACACAAGAGAATTATTTTCAACGGCGACAATTATTCCAAAGAGTGGGAAAAAGAGGCCGCAAAGAGAGGGTTGCCGAACATCAAAAAGACTCCGGATTCTCTGAAGGCTATCATCGCCGGCGAAAATATCGAGATGTTCAAAAAATACAAAGTCCTCTCGAAATCGGAATTGCATTCAAGATATGAGGTTTATATCGAAGGCTACAATAAGACCCTCCTTATCGAAGGAAAACAGGCGCTTGATATGACAAAGACAATCATCATCCCGACGGCCTATAAACAGATCAATGAGTTGGCAAAAGCCATAGCCGGATTAAAATCTGCGGGACTTAAAGCCGGAACAGAAGCTTTGAAGGAATCCATGGAAAAAATCGCCTCCCTGATTGATGATATAAGCGACAGCGTTGACAGCCTCGATAAGGCGATCAAAAAGCACGATATCTCAAGCATCCCGGACATGCTCGCAACGCTGAGAAAATATGTTGACGCGCTTGAACTTGAAGCGGATGATGATTTGTGGCCGCTTCCAAAATACTCCGAACTGCTTTTTATCTACTGAATTAAAGTCTGCTGAAAAAAAGATTTTTGCGAAAATCGCAAAATCTTTTTTTGCGCATACTCTTATACCTTCCGTGAAATTCTCCGACTTCGTCATTTTTCAGGCTCTTGGCTTCTTCCTTCTTTGTATTTTCCCGGAGTTTTGTCTTGATTTTTCGGTTTTGCCGGATTACTTTCAGTCCGTATGAAAACCAAAACAGTCAGCAACCAAAGTTTAAAAAATAAAACTGCGGATCGCGGCCTTGCCGTTGAAATAGTTTCGCGCGCCTTCAAGGCGACGAAAGGCGACAAGATTGATATTTTTGTGTATGGGACGTTGCTTGACGACAATAACGTCCGGATGCTTTTGAAAAGAGTTCCGGAATCCACTCCCGCCGAATTGCACAATTTTATGAAAGCGGCGCCGAAATGGAGTTTTCCTTTTATCGTCAAGTATCACGGAGCCGTGACGAACGGCCGCATTCTGAAGGCGATCACAAAGGAAGAGCTTAAGTCTTTGGATGAATTCGAGGATGAGGGGAATTTATACAAAAGGCAATCCGTGGTGGCCAGGGCGGCGGGAACCAGACAACGCTGCATGACCTACGTCGGCAATATTGAGAAACTTCAAAAATCATTTGGAAAACAGACCCGTTTTGAAGACAGATACAGTTTATATCTTGAGAGGAAAACGGACGCTCTCTTCATACAGCTTCAAAAAGAGGGACACGAGGAAGACAGGCGCGTGTATCACGAATTGGCCGGCGCGGCGGTGGATGAAATAATACAATCGCACTTTGACGGAAACTACATATGCAATTACATCGCCATTCAGGCGTTGAAGGGAATCGCCCCGCCTAATCTTTCCAAGTTGGCCGATGATGAAAAAATAAGCCCCTATATTGACAATTACATGAAATTTATTTCCAGGCATGTTTTGCTCAATCAGATCATAGACTCCGTCAGAAGGGATTTCCCTGACGACGTTCGCCTCTCGGAGCGCTATTTCAGACACGGACTTGCAATGCTTATCGCCTTCATGTATTACAATATTTTCGGAAAAGAAATCAATATATTGTTGTCAAAAATGGGGATTGACAGGTTTGAGAAGGGGAAGAAATATACGGATTACATAGCCGGAGCGATTAAGGTGGCAGACCAGATTTATTTTTACGACAAAGTTCTGCCTGTGATAGAGCATGTCGGGCAAAATTGGGTGTCAACTCCGACGCCGCTCGGCGCTGAACTCGAGTTTAGCTCCATAGGCGGGGCCGTCATCAACGCCCCTCCCGGTAAAGACAAGCTTTTCGACGGATTCTACTGGTTTAAAGATTTTGATCTTTTCAGGAGAACGTGGAGGCTCGGCGGTCACATAGATTCACACAGGCAAATCACACTTGGACAGGAAAGGCACAGAGGCTTTTTGGAATATGCGCTCGGCCGCTATCAAATAGTGGGAGACCTCTCCCGCCCTCTGTTTGACTGCCCGTGGGGAATGTCAAAACTTATAAATGAAATAGTCCGCTTCATTTCCGAACTGGCGCCGCACAGTTTGCATATTTCGTTTGAAATTAAAAAGGACAGGCATAGCAATATAACCGGCAAGGAGCATAAACCGGAGGACCTTGTTTGTCTTCTGATGCTCGGCGGAGATATTTCGGAGGATGAGAACATGATTCTCCGCGAAAAACGCATATTCAACGGCGAGCTTTCGACGGACGGAAAGAAGAATATAAATTTTTCAGACAGAAAATATCATTTTAAAAAGATTGAAGAGGATGAGTCTGATGTCTCTGATGTGATGGAATACAAGTTTATGCGTCTTCACAGGTGGAAGGGGGAAGATTACGACTACGAGAGCATTATCTTCGCGTTGAAGGCATATCAGTTTCAGACGCATGGCAAGACCATAAAACCGCAGAAAAATGCGCGAAGCCCGGAGGAGACATTTCTGGTGAAGTGGGCGGAAAAGCCTGAATCAATAGGAGAAGGGGCGATATCGTCGTTC
>JAGVIF010000560.1 GCA_020056205.1 Lentisphaeria bacterium
CTGTAGCGTAAAAATGGAGGATCGTCGTTTTGCCTTCGCCAAGCGTCGCAGAGCTTGGCAAGGTCGCGTCCGTAGTTTTGAAATTGGCTCATGAAAATAAAAAATTTATTGGAAAGTCAACAGAGCCGGTTACAAAACTCAAGACCGTTTTTTGAGTCTCGCAATTGGTTCTGTAATTTAAATCAGGGAGGTGATCGTATGAAAAGCAAAAAACACGGACTGCCGGAAGCCGAAAATCGTCTGGAAAGCCGGATATGCAAATCCGTTCGTAGTAGCGCAATTTATTGCGCGTTATCAAGAACGGCGAATAAATTCGCCTACTACAAACAAAGGAAAAATGAACCCATGAAACCACCATTCACGCTTATTGAGTTACTTGTGGTGATTGCGATAATCGCGATTTTGGCGGCATTGCTATTGCCAGCCCTTAATAAAGCCAAAGCTGTCGCCAGAAGCATCAGTTGCACCAACAACCTGTCCCAGATAGTTAAAGCCGGGGCAATGTACAGTATAGACTACGACGACTACATTGTCCCGTGCTTCTCGCCAGAGAATGATCTGGGAGGAGGCCTACGGAATTGGACTGGCTTGCTGCGTCAATACTGGGGTATTTCAGGGATACGGCATACACCTCCGCCAAGGACTGCCCGATCGCCGTGTGCCCCAATTCGCCCAACCGATTCGGGTATGGGCACAACTATCGGTTTCTTGGGTGGCACTCGGTGAGCGGCGGCATAAAATCTTTCTATAAGATCGGAGCCGCCTCAAGACCCGAGAATACGGTTTTTTTCGTTGACTCCATAAACATGCTCGCCGCAGACCCATCGGCTTTCGGTTCCTATCAGTCATATGTGAGAGATGCGGAGTACGCCCCAATACTCAACGACTATCTGGTGTATTTCAATCACAATTCCGCAGCCAACGTGGGATGGCTTGACGGCCATGTCAAGGACATGCGCAGAGACGGACTCTATCTCCCTCCCCCTGCCGCCAGAGATGCCTAGTGGCTCCTTACAAGATAGAGGCAGGGGCATGAGCCCACATATTTCATGAAAAATGCGGGTAAGTTCAGTAAACCCTGTCCTTTTACTGAACTTATACTCGGGGTCGGTATCGAATGGCGCTAAGTTAAGGATTTCGAAAAAAGTAAATCGGGTCTATCTGACCCAATAGTCGCGGGTCAAATAGACCCGCGCTGCCTCGAAATGCGCATTAACTTAGCGCCATTCGGGTCGGCATCGGTATCGAAAGGAGCAACAATGAGCTTTGGTACGAGTAAAAATGGAGGGTCGCGCTTGCCGCGACCGTGAAAATGACCGGCCACGGCGAGCGTGGCCCTCCACGCCTGCGGCGTAAAAATGGGTACGAGTTTAGCCGATAAAAGTGAAATTTTAAAATGCAAAAACAAAAGGAGGATAAAAAAAATGAACAATTTAATCATCGGGGGTATTATGCTTGGCATGTTTATGGCCGGTTGTGCCAATGGACCATTACAGGCGGGAACGACGACGGTGTTCGAGGAAAATCCCGGGGATGCGATTTCCAAATGGTCGCGCGCTCCATGGGCTTTGGCCGTTCCCGAAGGGCCGAATGGACGCCCCTGTCTGCGCATCAGAATTCCGACAGACCGAGCCGCCTCTGATGAAGGCTCGGTTCAAAAAGATGTTTGGGGCAAAGACATCAAACTCACGGCGGGACAGTTTGAGATCAAACGCCCGCTTGATTTGTCCCTGTTGCGCGGATGGAGGGTCAACGTGATCGCTCATGTGCGCACTGCGGGTGTGACCAAGCCGGAAGTTCCATGGGAGGGCGTTCGTATCGGACTAAACTACGAAACTCCGCTCTTTGTCTATAACACAAACATCAACGGGCAGCCGGGAGACAGCGATTGGCATGATGCCGTGCTCGCTAATGCGCGCATTCCGGAGGACGCCGTAGAGACCTCCCTGAACCTGGGCCTCATCGCAAATGGGGGAACATTATGGGTGGACAATATACGCATCGTTCTCGTCGAACCGCCGTTGACGACGCTGGCGGGAAAGCGCGCCCCATTTATACAGAAGACACAAAGACGCGGCGCGGGAATCGCGACAGCAACTCAGGGAATCAGGGAGCTTGCCAAAGATTGGAACCTGAATGTCGTTAAGTGGTGGCTGAGACTTCCGTCCCCGGATCTCACAGACAAAGAATATAACGCCGCGCTTGAAAAAGAACTGGCAAAGCTTGATCTCGTTATGAGCCAGGCGGAGGAAGCAAACATCAAAGTAATCCCTCAAATAAGTAACGACTGGAAGCCTGAAAAACAGGAAGGCGGTCCATTCGGCGGCACCAATCGAGTGTACATAGAGCCTGAGGTGATGAACCGGTTCATTGACAGTTGGAAGACGATCGCGCGAAGATATGCTGGACGAAATGTGATCGAGGGATATGATCTATCAAATGAAACTGTGTTAAGAGCGCCTCCGTCCGCGGGCTGCCGTGATTGGGAGGGGCTGGCGGAACGCGCGGCTCAGGTCATTAATGACATTGATCCGAAGGCGCAAATATTTGTACAGCCGGAAGAGTGGTGGGGCGTTCAGGCATTTACCAAGCTGCGTCCGATCAACGCAAAAAACATCACATACAGCGTACATATGTATGCCCCTTTCGAGCTTACGCACCAGAGGATAAAAGAACGTCAAAGCATGGGAGTGTCCTACCCCTCAGTCATCAACGGAAGGAAATGGGATAAGGAGGCGCTGCGCAGGGCGCTGCAACCGGCCAGGGACTTTCAACTTGCCTACGGAGTGCCCATGCAGGTTGGCGAGTTCAGTTGCATCCGCTGGGCGCCCGACGGCAGTTCAGCCCGATGGTTCAAGGACACTATTGACATTTTCGAGGAGTACGGATGGGATTGGACATTTCATGCGCTTCGCGACTGGGACGGTTGGACTCCCGAGTTGGGAGAAGATCCAAAGAATGTCTCTTTTCTTCCAGAACCACCGGCCGCGAAAAAAGTGTTGCTTGAGGCATTAGCCAGAAATATAAAGTCACCTTTGTCTGAAGACGCGAATAAGGTTCCACCCAAAAAAGAGGGATCCCGTATTGGAGATGTTGTTTGCAAGATCGATTTCGACAATACCGCCGCACAGGAGAAGTGGACGCGGGCGCCATGGGCGAAATGGGTGAAGGACGGCATTGGCGGCGCCACCGTCCTGGCGGTTGACGTTCCTTCGACGGAGAAGCCGGGGCATCACAAAATCACCATGCCGTTCGATGTCGTTCCCTACCGGGGAATGTCCCTGCACTTCGAGTGCATGGCGAAAGCGGAAAATGTCAGCAAGCCGCCTCAGCCATACAACGGGGTGAAATTCATGATGCACTTCAACTCGCTTGTAGCCGGGCAACAATGGAGGAACCAGGGCAATGTATTCGGGACATTCGACTGGAAAAAACTTTCTTTTGTCATGCCTATCGCCGATGACGCCACAAACGGCGACCTGTATCTCGGCTTGGAGGAGTGCACCGGCAAGGCATGGTTCAAGGACATTGAGATCAGCGTGGCCCGCGCCAAAGCCCCCTCGCGTCCGCCGCCGATGGTCAATCCTCCGCCGCCGTATAAAGGACACGACCTGTCCCGTTTGCGCGGCGTCATGTCGCCCAATCAATTCAAGGACGAAGAATTGCGCGTTCTCGGGCAGGAATGGAATGCAAACCTGATCCGCTGGCAGATAACCAAAAATTGGGGCAAAACCGGCACCGAACGCGATATCGCCGAATACGACAAGTGGATAGATGGAGAGATGGCTGATCTGGACAAGGCACTCGATGCATGCGAAAAGTACGGGATAAAGGTCGTGATTGATCTGCACAGTCCACCCGGCGGCCGCTACGAAGACAAATCCATGGCGATGACCCACGAGAAGCTCTACCAAGACCACTTCGTGAAGGTGTGGGAGAAAATCGCCAGCCGCTACAAGGACAACAAGGCCGTCTGGGCCTACGACCTGATCAACGAGCCCATGCAGGGCGCACCGTCACCCGAGGGACTCGCTGACTACCTTGGTATCCAAGTCCTTGCGGCTAGGGCGATCAGGAAGATTGACCCCGACACCTGCATCATCATTGAGGCCGACCAATGGGACAGCCCTCCGGCATTTCCTTATCTCGAACCGGTGGACATCAATAATGTGGTTTACCAGGCTCATATGTATTTCCCGTACGCGTTCACGCATCAGGGGGTCTATAACAAGCCCGAAAAACCTATTGTCTATCCCGGCCTGATTGACGGTAAACTATGCGACAAGGAGGCTCTGCGGAAATACCTTCAGCCCGTCCGCGACTTCCAACTCGCCTACAATGCCCATATCTATATCGGCGAATTCAGCGCCATCCGTTGGGCTCCCGGCAACAGCGCCTACCGCTACCTTAAAGACTGCATTGAGATTTTCGAGGAATACGGCTGGGACTGGAGCTATCACGCCTTCCGCGAATGGGACGGATGGAGTCTCGAACATGGTCCCGACAAAGACGACAAAAAGGCGGCAAAGGAGCCGGGCGATCGCTTAAAACTATTCCTCGATTGGTTCGGAAAAAACGAGAAGCCAAAATAGAAAAAAGGAAAAGATGTCAATGCAAGTAATAATAAGCCGTGTATCGTATTACACTGAGAGTAATCCGCATTAGAAGCGATTTTATGTGGCAAAATTTGCCTATAAGTCGCTGTTTTTGACGCTTTGATATTCGTAATAAATTAACAATAAGGATGATACACATGTTGAATTTGGCGGTTAAGTTTCAAGAGAGAAAGGGTATTCTCATATGAGCGACAGACTTGGAATAGGCGTGATCGGCCTGATGATGGGATGCAACATGCTGCACGTCAATCGTCATCCAAGGCGATTCCAATCCGAGATCCGAGGCATCTGCGATATTCGCAAGGACAGGCTTGACCAATACGGAACTGAATTTTCCGTGCCATACGCGACAAGCGATTGGCGTGAACTTATTCAAAGAAAGGACATAGACATAGTCGGAATATTCTCTCCCGATCATCTACATATGGACATGATTAGGCTGGCTCTTGAAAATGGTAAGCACGTTATCTGCACGAAACCTCTGGTTGTCAGTCTTGACGAAGCAAAGGAGACTATCCGTCTGGTACGCAAACACAAGAGGAAATTCCTTGTCGGGCAGACCAGGCGTTTTGTGACGCATCATCAAGAAGTCAAGAAATTCTATGATAGTGGGAAAATCGGTACCGCGATGATGGCTGAAGCCAGTTATGTTCATGGCGATATGTGGAAAGTGTTTGACCGTGGTGCTTGGCGCTATGAGCACCCGCAGGACATTATTTACGGCGGGGCCTGCCATCCAATTGATCATCTGCGCTGGTATTTCGGCGACGTGGACGAAGTGCATGCCTATGGCTGTCCAAGCCCGGTTGATTTGCGATATCCGCAGGACAAAGAGACGAATTTCATAATAAATCTGAAGTTCAAGAACAATGTGCTTGCCCGCGTATTGATCGCCTGTGGCATTCACGAACAGCCCGGCGGCTCGATCAGCGACATCATGCCGATGGAAGGTGTGAGCATATTCGGCACGCATGGAACCATCGTAAACTACCACGCGGCGTACCGCGAGGGCGGGCGGCACGACGCTCCGCGTCAGGAAGTGCATTTTGACAAGGACGACGTGGCGGAGGACTTCGATGGCAAGGAATACTCCGGCCACCTGATGTCGGTGCTCAAATACGTGCAGGAAATCGAATACTGCATTTTGAATGATAAACCTGTGACGGTCAACGAAGTCGAAGGCGCCAAGTGCATCGCCACCTGTGCCGCCTGCTGGAAATCAATTGAAAATAAGCAAAGCGCAAAAGTGTTCAATGAGTTCTAAAATGAGTGCGCTCTCTCTGGCTGGAGCGGGAGGCGGTGTTTCACGCAATGGAAATTGGTCGGGATGATGCAAGAGGGCGTAGGTTATTTCGAGAAATACTGGGGGAGCGCCGGGGGGATCCATCCTTGCGGGGTAAATATTCACCGAATCCCGTCCTTTCCCCCTTGATTGTAACCCGGGATAAGTCAAGTGGTTGACAGGCAGTATTATATGGCTGGAAATATGCTTATTTCAGCCCTTGAAATCAAAAGTCATGCGGGTGATTTTGCTTTTAAGAAACCGGAAAATATCTCTCACGAAGGCATCCCGATGTCTTTTTACCCTTTGTGAATCGGGATAAACTGCGACACAAAGAAGAAATAATTTGACAAATTTGGGAAATGAAATAGATTGAACTTTATGTCTTTGTTGCCCCGATGCCTGCCGGGCCGGAATCTTCGACTTTGTGCGAGAAAAAAAAGAAAATAAATTCTAACAATGCAAATTCAACGGACGCGCCGCCGCTGATTTCAGTCGTTCCGCGTCAATAGTTGAAAATCACATTGCCAGCGCTATACTACGGAAAAATGGAGGTCTGCAATGATGTCTTTGGCAATGACGAATAAAATTTATCACCAAGCTCTCGACCTGCCGACAGACGACCGGATGGTTCTAATAGATAAACTTCTTCACAGCGCTAATTTGCCAACACAATTGGAAATTGACAAGTTGTGGGCTGAAGAAGTCGAGCGAAGATGCAACGACATTGAAACCGGAAAGGCGAAGCTTGTTCCCGGAGATGATGTATTTAGGAGGATCAGAAAAAGACTTGCCCGATGAAATACAGTTTTCATGAACTTGCTGAGGAGGAACTGAATGTGGGAAGTAATTGACTCTAAAACACGTCGTTGTCTCACAAGTCGTTTCCCCTACGGAATTCTCTATCGTATATCGGGGAAAGAAGTCAAAATCATGGCGGTTATGAATCTGCGTAGGAGACTTGGATATTGGAAAACCAGAACATAGAGTTGCAGAACTAGCGCCTGAACGAAAACGGCGTATTTTCAAAAAATCCATTGCTCGATAGTCAGGCCGCGGAAGCGAATTTTTTCCGCATCAACCCCTCTTTTATCTGTTCGGAACGTGTGCGGCTTTTCTTTTCCTTCACGATCAAAACCGTTCCGAGCCTCTGGATATTTCTTGCAAGAACCGCTAGGGAGATATATACTCTATAAGGTTGAAAATTTAACCTTTGGTTGCGAAGATTTTGAGGGTTGGTTTGCATTCGGAGAGGCTTTCGATACTAAGGTATCGGAAGCCATCGAGGAATGCGAATCCAAACTCGAAAGGTATAAGTTCAGCAAACCCAGCCTGCATGTGCGTACCCGTGCGCGGGTAAATCCTTTGCTGAACTTATACAAAAGAAAAATGCAAAATCAGTATGTTCGATTGAATTTTCCGGGAAAAACATTTGAAAAAATATTAAATCACGCGATTTTGCATTTTTCCATATGTAAATATTCACTGAAAGAAACCTGTCCGCGTGCAATGCACAGGCAGGCATGGTTCAGTGAATATTTACGCGGCGAGCATCTTGCGCCTGTATTTTTCAGCTCCTTCTTCGGACGATATTCATATCGCCCGTCAGTCGGATCGAAAAAATCCAATCCGCGATCTGGCTCGCCAAAAGTTGAATTTTCGCCCTTATAGAGTATAACGCTCGAAATTTTTTATTCCGCAGTCGGGGCAACGTCCCAGTCCGTGGTTCTCAAGCGCATTTATGCACGACTCCACGGCCGAATGTTTTCTCCGCGCCTCCCCGTGCGGGCGACAGCCATATGTTCCTCAAGCAGGGCGAAAACCTTGTCCCTGACGTCGGGGGGTGCAGTAGATATGCTGAAGTCCGCGGAGCAGCTGCGGGATTTCATCCCTTGATTTGCCGTCAAACTTGATCTGCGAAATATCCACCTCTCCCAGCGTCATTTGCCTGTCCTGCACTTTTCTCA
>JAGVIF010000146.1 GCA_020056205.1 Lentisphaeria bacterium
AAAAAGACGGCAATTCATGTTTCTCAACCTCTGAAAAAATACCGGAATAAGGAATAAATCCAATGATTGAGCCACTATGGATGCGGTCATCGTTTTTCTGCTGTTTTTGAGTAAAAACTCAAAGGAATCCGCCGAAGGTCCCTGAGATATTGAAAATCCCGACCACCCGCATTGAACGGACGTAACTTGAGCCAGATAAACATAAAAACCGAGCGCGGCCATGGCTCCTATGATAAGTCTCTGAGTCGCAAGAGTTCCCTCCGAAACATAGACTACGAGCAGAGCCGCTAGGTAGGGGAGGAAAAGGACGCTCTGGGCAAGATAAAAGTCGGCGCCCTCAATGCCAAACACGACTTTCATCTCGGTGGCGCTGACAAACTGGGTGAAAACAAAAAGCATTCCGACGCAGATGTAGAACGATGCCGAACCTATAATTTTCCGGAGCCCGTGCAGAATTAAAATTCCGACAAAAATGAAAGTCGTTTCAAGAAAAGCCAAAGATAGGATTATGAATGTTTCCAAGATGTCTTAATCCGTTTGATCGGATTTGTTTTTTTTGCTTTTGAGCCGCTCTCTTATCAAAGACGCCCTTAGTTCATCCCTTTCAGCGCTTTGTTTTATCTGGCGTCCGGCGTATTTTTGCAGGTGTCCCGGCTGAACCAGAACAAATAGTTCGTTGACCGTGTGTATGTCGAGCGCGCTGAACATTCCCATGTCAACGCCAAGGCGCAGAGCGGAAAGCGAATTAAGAGTGTCCTGGCTCGATATCGCATAGGCGTGTCTGAGAATGCCGTAGGCTCTCCCGACATGGTCCATAACAAAATTTTTGCGCGCGTCAATGAGTTTTTGCCTGGAATTTTTTTCATGAAAGATTATTTGTCGTATCACCGTGTCCAGTTTTTCTATAATCTGAATTTCGGGTTCTCCGAGAGTGCTCTGGTTGGATATCTGGTAAAGGTTGCCGAGATTTTCGGTGCCCTCTCCGAAAATTCCCCTCACCGCCAGTCCCATTTTGTGAACAGCCTGAATAACCTGGTTTATTTGTCCTGCAAGCATAAGCCCGGGAAGATGAAGCATCACTGAAGCTCTTATGCCGGTGCCGATGTTAGTGGGGCATGATGTAAGGAAGCCAAGCTCGTCATCGTAGGCTATCGGCAATTTTTCCGTGATTATGTCGTCGGTCTTTGAGATGTCGTCCCATATATTTTTAAGGCGCAGGCCGGAAAGCATCCTTTGCATTCTTATATGGTCTTCTTCGTTTATCATTATGGAATCGGCCTCATCGCGGCTCAAAACGAGGGCGGAAGATTTTCTGTTGACTATAAAGTCGCGGCTGACTATTCTTCTTTCGAGAAAAATTTGCCTGTCCAAATCCGGAAGGGGGTCAATTTCCACAAAGAAATACTCTCTAAACGCATCGGTATTTTCAAGCGCCTCCCGGATAGAGCTTATGACCGCTTTGAGTTCTTTCTGGTCCGCCCTTGTCGGAAAAGTATATGAAGTCAAATTCCGGGCTAATCTGATCCTAGAGCTTATGGCAATGTCATCATCAGGTCCGCTGTCGGCGAGCCAGCCCACTCTTTTGTTAAGAAGTTCATCCACCGGATTTGCGTTTATCATCGTTTTTTTCCCTGATTGTTTTCTGGCTGTTTTTAATGGCGCTTATCTGGTCTCTTATCTGCGCCGCTTTCTCATATTCTTCTCTTAAAATATGTTCATCAAGCTGTTTTTGCAGTTCCATCAGGCGGATAACGGACTGATCTGATGATCGGGCGGCTTTTTGTCCTTTTCCGGGTTTTTTCCCGACGTGCAAATTTCCTTTGTGCATATTTTTTATGGCTTGGTCGAGTATAGGGCGGAATATCTTAAAGCACTTAAAGCACCCGAGCCTTCCCTTGTTCGTGAAACTGATTATGTCCAGTCCGCAGCCGGGGCATTTGATATTAGGGGGGAGAGCCGCCTGCGGCGTGTCTTTGCCCGCGGAATTCCCCGAAAAGTCGGAGCTTATGTTATACATGAGTTGAGCTAGGTCAAGCCCGTTGAGGATGTCATGAGCGGGATTTTTGTTTTTGGCGCAATGTTTGCACATATGGATGGCTTTTTTTTTCGAATTCACAATTTCCTGTATATGAATTGTGGCGTCATTTTTTCCGCATATTTCGCAAAGCATATTTCAAACTCCTTCAATTCGGCAATCGTGCCGATATTGTTTCCTCTTTGACTTCTTCAATTCGTTTGATTCCGTTTCGGTTCAAAACGAGCCTGAAACAGTTCACGGTATGTTTACTCGAAGCAGTGGAATATTCTATGACGATGTTGATATGATAGACCCTGCTTCCCTGAATTTTGACGTATCCGGTTCTTTTCGGAAGAAAAACATTTTCTTCAGGATTATCCATTTTTGAGAGAAATTTTGACACATTCATCCTGATTATGTCGTTTATTCCGCTTATGCGAAAGTCCGGGAAAATTTTCCCGAAACTTTTTGAGATGAGGCAAATTTCTTTTCTGTAGAGCATGATGTTTTCTTCGTGCACGCCGTCATCTATGCCTGAGATATAGTTTCTGTTTCTTGCGATCCCAATGTTTTTTGGAAGCTCGGATTCCTCGATGAAAGAAAATGTCTCCCTGATGTGTCCTATTTTTTGGTCGAGATTTGTATAAACGCGGGTCTTTTTGTCGGCAAATATCCTGCGTATCGCTATAGACACATAGTTCTTAAGGAGATCTTTCATCCTGTCCTTGAACACATATGCGATGACAAGAGTGATAAAAAAGGCAAGGGTCACCTCTTCAAATCTATTTTTTGACATGATGGCGGCAAATGTCGCGAAGGCCATAGCCAGAGCGGCGGCAAATCCGAACAGTAATTGTTCGGCGAATGTTCCTGCCCGTTTGGTTTTCTTATTGAGGAAGAGTACCCTCCCTATAAGTTTTTTGAGAGCGCTTCGCCTGAATATCATCGTCTCGTTGTCGCTGTCTTCGGAAGGTATTGACGGATAGCCTATTTCCTGCCTGTAGCTTATTTCGTCTTTTGCCTGTTTAAGGATCGCCTCAGCCAGGCCTTCTTTCTTTTTCAGTTCGCTTTTGTCTGCTGTCTCATAAAGTTCATGCCTAGCTTCATTTGTGATTATGCTCAGATATTCGTCCGCGAATGAATACAAATTTATCAATTTTGGCGGGATTGACGACACATTGATTTTGTTTCTCAACTTTCTGAACTCTTTCATGATTTCCGAAAGCGATTCGCTGACATGGAAAACCCCGCGTTCAATGTCCTTGTCAACAGCCTGTTTTTGGATGAATGCTATCTCATCTCTCTGAGCGCTCTTGATTATGGAGCACAACATCTTGATTCTGTACTCATATTCCGTGGAGTTTTGCGCGCTTGACAACGTTGAAACTTTGTCAATGCTGTCTTCTAATTTTTTAAGGGGAGAATTTTCTCCGTTGTATATATTTTTGAGAAGCACGGACGGCGTTTTGAGCCTAATGTATGATTGAATATCCTCATAGAAATCGTTTTTAGCGTATGTTTTTTCGGAAATTCCGAGACTTTTAGGAAGAAAAAAATATGTGTCAACGGAATAGCGTGTCAAGCCGGTGTGCTCCTCCGGCTGGTATGTGAACTTCAGTTCAAATTGGAACTTGTCATGAATTTTTACATTTTCTTCTATCATCGGCGAATTATTTACGTCGAATCCGTCACGGATTCAGGTGTTTACGGGTCGAAGAGCACCGCGATTTCGTCGCAATTATTTTTCTTGGGGCACATAGCGCAATCGCTCCATATTTTTTCCGGAAACATGTCTTTCCGGACGATTTTATAGCCTATTCTCGTGAAAATATTGGCCCTGTAGGTGAGGGCGAAAAAATTCTTTTTTCCTCTTTTTTTCATCATCGCCCGCTTCACCAGTTTTGTTCCGAGTCCTTTATTTGTTTCTTTTTCGGACACGGCGAGAGATCTTATTTCGCAAAGGCTTCCGCCAAAGTCTCTGATAGCGCACGAGCCGACGACTTTTCCGGACGATTCGGCGACTATGAAATTATTTATATGTTCCGTTATTTCCCCGACCGGCCTCGGCAGAAGCAATTTTTCCCTTGCGTATTTCGCGAGGAGCCTGTGTATAGCGGCGGCATCTTCTTTTCGAGCCTGCCGTATGATAATTTTTTCTTCCGCGTTGGCGCTTGTTTTGGAGACTCTCATTCAGTGAAGAACCCTATTTTCCGGTATTTTTTATATCTTTCATCAAGGAGGGTTTGTGTCGGAATTGATGACAATTCGCTTATGTTCTTTTTGAGAGACTCTTTGATTAGAGCGGCGGCTTCATCGTAATTTTTGTGCGCGCCTCCGAGAGGTTCTTTTATTATTTCGTCAACTATTCCGAGAGAACTGAGGTCTTTGGCCGTAAGTTTGAGCGCGTCAGCGGCCCTTGCCGAATATGATCGGTCTTTCCAAAGAATGGCCGCGCATCCTTCCGGCGTTATCACCGAATAATACGCGTTTTCCATCAGTATGATCCTGTCGCCAACCCCTATTCCAAGAGCGCCTCCGCTTCCTCCTTCGCCTATCACGATCGCTATAAAAGGAACGGAAAGGGCAAACATCTCCCTCAAATTGACAGCAATGGCCTCCCCTATGTGGCGTTCTTCGGAGGCTATTCCTGGGAAAGCGCCCGGAGTGTCAATGAACGATATAATCGGCGTCTTAGACTTTTCGGCAATCTTCATAATTCTAAGTGCTTTTCTATAGCCTTCAGGGTGAGGACAGCCAAAATTTCTGTGAACATTCTCTTTCACGTTTCTTCCTTTTTGAGTCCCGATTATTGTTACCGGATCGCCGTCAAGCTTGGCAAAACCGCCGACTATCGCAGGGTCCTCGGAGAAGCGTCTGTCCCCGTGCAGTTCCATGAAATCGGTGAATATTCTTGAAATGTAGTCGAGGGTGTATGGCCGTTCAGGGTGCCTAGCGAGTTGAACTTTTTGCCACGCAGACAGAGAGTCGTAAATAGTTTTTTTTGTCTCGGCCGCTTTTTCCCTGAGTTCTTTAATTTCTTTTTCAACATCAAGATTTGTGTTGGCGCCGATTTTCTCGAGCTCCTCTATTTTTGCCTCAAGCTCATATATCGGTTTTTCAAAATCAAGCGTAATCGGCATATTGCCCTCTATTCTATTGTTACGATCGTCTTTTGCGGGACGATGGCGTAAAGCTCATTCACGTTATCGTTTGTCATCCTGACGCAGCCATTGCTTGTGGACTGCCCGATGCTTGCCGGGTCCCATGTGCCGTGTATGCCGTAACCTTTGAGATTTTTGTCAGTGGCATCAATAGGCGAGAGCGCCATCCATCTCGTTCCGAGAATGTTTTGAGAATCTCCAAACGGTATGACCTTGCCGTCGGAATACCACACAGGGTCTTTTTGCCTCACGGATATCTCAAATATTCCGGAAGGTGTTCTGTCCTGACGTCCTATCCCAATTTTGTAGACCTTGAATATCTTTCCGCCGTCCATGAGGTATAATTTGAATTTCGGCTTGCTGACTTTTATTTTCCAGTCGCCGCTGTAAATGCTCAGGGTTTTGCCGGGAAATATCACATGGCTTCCGGCGTCCATCCTGTTCGCTGTCTGTATGGCGTCAACCGTAGTCTTAAAGAAATCCGCTATTTTTATGAGGTTGTCTCCTTTTTGGATTGTGTAAAGTTTTTTCTCAGGACAAGGAATGTCGCTCTTAAACATCTCAATATTGGCTCTGCCAAGCAGTTCTTCTAATTTGTCTCCCGCCGGGCTTTCTCCTTCCGCCGCATCAAGCATATCATACAGAATTTTTCGCGCCTCTATTAAGTTCCCCGAGGCAATAAGGTTTTCCGCCGTCTGAATCTTCCCGCTTATGTCTCCGTGAAGCAGGGGCGCAAGCTTGCTTTTAGGTTTAGGCTCTACGATTTTCGGGATTTTTTTGTCCAAAGGCGTGATATTGTCAGGAATCGGCAGATCTTTATTTTTCTTGATTTCCGGACTTGTTTTATCGTTGTCCGCGGAAGGTTTTTCCATTTCGACTAT
>JAGVIF010000103.1 GCA_020056205.1 Lentisphaeria bacterium
CCAAAACACGGCGAAAACAATTCCAAGATATG
The DNA here is from genome assembly GCA_020056205.1 of Lentisphaeria bacterium. Lineage (GTDB taxonomy): Bacteria > Verrucomicrobiota > Lentisphaeria > Victivallales > GWF2-50-93 > JAGVIF01. Next base: position 33 of record JAGVIF010000103.1, read on the forward strand.
CGAAAATCGCAAATATCCCGCGCTCGGCGCTGATGGTCAGATAATCGCAGACCGCAGTGGTGTAGGATTCGTTCATTTCGGAAGGCTGATACCATGCCGAGAAAAGCCGTCCGGCTTCCCCGTACGGTTCTGATCCCGCGCCGGACAGCCAGTTGTCGGCTGTCATCGCCGCCATTCCCTCCCATAGAATGAGCCTATTCCTTATTGACCCGTCGGAAGTCTCGGCCATCGAGGAAAATCTTTTCGCCCCGCCGGAAATCGAGAAAAGAACCAAGAAGAAACTCAGTCCCAAAAAAAGAGGAATGTCCCGCGTGAAGCACAGAGGAATGCGCGGCATTCCGGTGGTGCAGGGGCTTGCCCCTGCCAGCCTGTCGCGGCTGTGGAGCGACTCGCGCGAAGCGCGAAACAAAGTCTTCTGATGCCGCGAGATAAGAAACAGCCACATCAAGCCAAGCCCTGATAAAAACGCGAGATAGCCGCCCCTCGAATAGGTGATCGCGAGCAGATATTCACCGGCGAGGACGAGCAAAAGCAAAATGAACGCAATGAATCGGCGAATTAAGTGAATGTAACACAGGCATCTTGCCTGTGGAAGTAGCGCAAGCCTCTGGCTTGCAAGCGGTTCCAGGAGTAGCGCAAGCCTCCGGCTTGTAAGCTTTTTAAGAATACAATTCCCTATGCGCCCAAGGAGAACGCGCCCTGCCACATCATATTTGTCCTCAATAAGATAAAGATAAATTCCGAGAAGCGCCAAAGTAGTCATGCACAGAAACGACGCGCAGATATTCGGCGAGTAGAACCACAATTGGAAACGGGGATTGTCAAGATAGTAATACATATAGATTTTCAGGTTAATAGGTTCACGGTTCAATGGTTTGTGAATTTATTTTTCTGAAAAGCTATTCCGGATTGAAAGCGCTATGCAAGCCGGAGGCTTGCGCTACTCCGGGTAACCGCCTGCAAGCCGGAGGCTTGCGCTACTTCCCTACTTTACAGCATCTTCGAGAAGCGAAAACCACTTGTCCCCGAAATTGCCGTCAAGGCTTCTCCATTCAGTAACCTTCGTATTCGGCAAATTGGCCGGAGGAACGGACTGATTGTTTTTTCCGGCATATATGAATTCCATTGGCAGAACGCTCCTTTTTCTGTTCGCTGCGGGGGACAGCTCGGCGAAGGGCCATTCCCAAGGGGAATTCATGCAGAATATCTTCTTTATCCTCTTATCCCCGTTCTTTAGCGCCGCAACCGCCGAAAGCATACCGCCGTTCCCACTGCCCGCTACATAAACGGGTAAATTAGGATTCTCCTTGAGGATTTTCCCGAGGGCATCCTCGATATTCTTCAGTGACTTAAAATAGTCTTCTCCGAGTCCGACAGAAATACAGACTGCTCCGAGTTCCGCAATACGGTAAATATTATCAATCGGAAGTGTTGATTCATAATATGCAGGGTCATGTACAAAAAGGACAACCCTATCGTATTTTTTGTCTGGAAGTTTCAGCGTAAAATTGAAATCCGCTTTGTCCTGATACTGCGTGATTATCCTGATGCTGTTGTGCGGGAGAGATTCCCAGATGGCTTCAAAACCCTTTGACGGGAAGTACATTTTTGCATCGCCAGTCCCTGATGAACAAGACCATTTATCGGGAGGGGGGACGATGCCGTTGTTGTCATCACGGATTTTCGCAATATCCCGAATGAAAATCTGCATAAGACTAAAAGCAGTGTCGCTCGGACTATGGTGAAAATGCTGTTTTCCCTTCTTCTCCCAAATAGGAGGTGTCTCAGCGCGAAGAACTTGAAAACCAAGCTCTGCGGCCTCTTTTTGAAAATCTCTGTTTGCCTCAACGCCCGGACATCCCCATGTGTTTAACGCGAGCCAGGCAATCTTTGATTTTTCTTTTTGGGGGTCGAAATATCCGCCGCCAACCATCGCGATTGCATCAATCCTGTCAAGACAGTGAACGCCCATTTGTTGTGCCATCGCCGCCCCTGCGGATTCACCAATAATAAGCAGTTTTCGCGGCTTAAGTTTAAAGTCCTGTATAATTTTTGCCTGCGCCTTGAACACAACATCATACCAACCAGCTTCAGAAAAACAGTAGTATTTGTCTCTTACCCCGATGTCTTCGTTGGTGGAATATATTTCAAGTGAGAAAATCGAGAATCCCGCCTTTTCCGGAAACCATTTGTGAAAATCGCGCTGAAAAAAATTGCGTTCGGTAATATATGGCGCGTAAAAAACAATATTGTGGGCATCAGATCCCGGCTTGCCGGTTTCATCAAGCGGAATCGCATAATGTACTACCACAGATTTATTGCGGTGAAGATTGATGTTCTCAAGGACGAAACTGCCCTGCTTCACTGACGGCTTCTGCAACTTCTCGGAAGATTTTACAGGCGATTGCGGAGATGAGGGTGCTGTGGTCCGCGATACTTCTATCGTCTTAACAGGCACGCTCGCAGTTACTTGCAGCTTGACAACAGCATTACGTTTCTTCGTCTCCTGGTAAAACCAAAATGACACCGCACATGAACCAATCAGAAAAATGATCCAGAAAATCGAGCCGCCGCTCGCGCCGCTCCGTTTTCCGCCTACATTCGGCATCTTCCGGGGAATCTTAAGCGCTACGCCGCAAGAAAGACACGCCCCCTCGCATCCAAGCATCTCGTTTTCAGCTTCAAGCCGCTGGTTACAATGAAGACAGTTTATCTTGAAGGACATCTTCAATCAGGATTCTTCTGTTTTATTCAATCTTCCTGGGTAAAATTCCCCGGCCACGGTCGGCTTCGGTCTTCATCATAAAAAATCCCCGGCCCGCCCGAAGGGCGCGGGTGCCTGTCCGTAATATTCCGAGGAGATTCTTTATTAGAGCGTATTAAGCATTTTTCTTGGGCACTTTGGATGCTATCTCATCTCGTATAATATCTTTAGCTTTCTCCCAAGCAACTCGGCATCTTTCCATGTCCCGAAAATACCGCTCATGATTTCCATGTACATTACGAAATTCATCCAATGCCGCCCTTCTACATCTTGCATATTCTTCAAGGGCATTCTTTCGGAATTCCTCTACGTTTGCCAAAGACAAAATTGCAAATACAGCCATTAAGGACAATGCAACAACAGCCTGAATAAATCTTTTCATTGTTGCTCTAGCTCCCAGTTTTAACATTTAGAATTTGAACAAAAAAGGCCAATTAGGATTGAGGGGTATCCACTTGACTCAACCATGATAGATGTATGCACTTGAATGGAAAAGAGTTACAGCGATTACGCGCATTTCGCCATAATCCGTTGCAACAACTTCTCGTTATCAGCGCGTTGCAACGGATTCGGTTGAGTCAAGTGGATACCCCAGCTAGGATTTTAACCCCTTATACGTCAAAACAAACATCTACCTCCTTTTTTATCTTTAAGTTAAACTCGTAAATGCAATCCCTCTAGAAGGCGGTCAGGTGAAGCACTTTGGCTTCCCCGCTCAAACCTACAGAGAGGTATTGCTACGAAAACGCCACCACCGTCCATGACATAAGAAGATGGGGCGACAAACTCTCCGTCTCCGTCCGTCAGAACTCCGTTAAAAAGCCGGAAAACCATTTGGAACCTGTCTCCTCACATAAGGTTTCGAAGGGAAGTGACAGAAGTTTTGTGTTGTTCTTGATGGTTTAATCTCCATGGGGTTAATTTAAATTCCTCATTTTAAAGCCATTTTATTTAGTTGTTAATTTCGCTTAATATCTCCTCTACTTCTTTTTGCGTAGGGAATAAACAATTCTCTTCCATATAACTAGCGGCTTCTATTGGCAAATCTATATGTTTCTCTTCAGAATCTGCAATCATAATTTTATATTCTTTGTTTACCTCAAACATCTCATCCTTAATGGAAACATTTATCACGACATTGTCATATATCATCTCGTAAGTAATCTTGCCAGTGGCTCTGTCATATTCTGTTGTTTTATATATGAAACCATTTTCTTCCCCAATCACATATTGAACTGCAACTTTTTTTCTGTCTTCCATAACAAGGATGCAGGAAATATTGTTGTATTTGATTTTTTTGCATTGCAATTTCTTGTTTCCATCTGATAATCCAAACTCATGTTCTCTCTTCTGAATATCAGCACTAACTTTATCAAAATAAGCCATTTTTATTGCTCTATTGCCGATGATTTCCCACGTTCCTGTATCATTCAGCACATCCGAATATTTCGTCACCTTTTTAAGATTGTCTCTTGAGATAATATACTGATCTTTTCTTTTCCAGCGTGTCCCGTCAGGATTGCTTTTGACGTAGATTTTTACAATACTTCTGATTATTTCATCTGGAGGTAATTCGCCACTGATGGCAACAAACGTTTTAATATATCCTTCTCCCCTCATGTTTTTTTCAGCCCTCTCCAGAACCGCCCCTGCGAGTTTCGCGTTTTCCGCGGGATCGGTGGGGATTTTGTCGGGGATGACGAGGGGGGTGTCGGCTATTTTTTCTGTTGCCGACTTTGTCGTAGGCTTGGCGGCGGCGGGTTTTGCGGGCTGGGTTTTCTTGTCCGTGTCCTTCACGGGCGGAGCTTTCTCATCG
>JAGVIF010000134.1 GCA_020056205.1 Lentisphaeria bacterium
CCGTACTACCAACGCGATAGAATCAACCTTTGCGACAGTCAGACTGCGGACGGATAAGACACGAGGACAGGGAACAATGAACACAACGCTTCTGATGGTTTTCAAATTCTTGCGGGGACGGGAGCATTCCTTTCATTTCTGCTGGGAGTTTCTTACGAAGCTGATATTCCGCCGCTCCTATAGGATTTTTCTTGCTTTTCAGGGCGTATTCGACGTCAAGAGAATCCTTTTCAGCGCAAAGGATTATCCCGATTGACGAATTGTCATTGGGAGCTTTTTCTTTGTCGTTGAGAAGATTCAGGTAGAAATCCATCTTCCCCGCATATTCGGGCTTGAACCCGGTTACTTTCAGGTCGAACGCCACAAGGCATTTGAGAAATCGGTGATAGAACAGGAGGTCAATGAAATATTCCTTGTCTTTCAAGGTCAGACGGTATTGATTGCCGATATAGCAAAATCCATATCTGAGTTTCAGTCGTTCTCCTTGAGTTTTGAAAACATCTCACCTATATTTTTTTTTGTTTTCTTTGATTATATTGCTGTATTCCTCATTGTTTGGGAAGAGTTCTGAAGCGGCGCGGACATTTTCCAACGCCTCTTTTATTTTGCCTAATCTGTTTTGGGCGATGGCCTTTCGGTAGTAGAAACTCGCTCTTTCAGGAGATCTCTTTATCGCCTCAGAATAAAAATTTTCGGATGCCTTCCAATGTCCCCTGCTCTGCGCGTAAATCCCCGCCGAAGCCCATGGGTACGGTGAATACGGCATCTCTTCAACCGCTCTTTTCAATTCTCTTTCAACGTCCTCGATGCCTGGTTCTTTTTCCTTGTCGAAAGGGCCCTCGCAGAGTTTGTAAAGGCGGTTGTATGCTATTTCCGCGCGCATTCTTTTCGCCGAAACCGCGAGTGTTAAAATCGCGAGAATCATTATTGCGAATTTCGCAAAAGGGATCGGATGAGATTTCAAAGTTTTTGATGAAGACGAATTGACGCAAATCAGCGACATCGCTATCACCGCGGCGACTGTGCCTGGTATCTGAAAATTCAAATCCGCCATTGAGTGCAGTGTCCATGCCGTCCAGCCGCATAGTATCGAAATAAATAGCAGTCTGTTCCCCGGATTTTGCTCCTCTCTTGTCCTTTTGAACATCATCGCGAAACTTGTGATGAAAACGGAGAGGATTGAGAGAAGTCCGGGTATTCCGCATTGCGACGCGAATGCGAGGATGAAGTTGTGCGGGGAATGAGGAGCTTCATTGCCAGGGAAGTTTTTGATTTTCGTATAATCGTGAAAAAAATCTCCCCATCCTGTTCCCAAAAACGGGTGTTTAAGAAAGATTTTCACGGCGCTTTGCCAGTAGTCAACTCTGGCGTGCATGGAGGAATTAACCGTTATATTTCTGTTCTGATTGACTATCGCGAAAAATGTCACGCTCAACAAAATTGCGGCGGCGAAATATATTATTTTGATTTTTTTCCCGATCGGCAGAAAAAGGGGAAGGATTGCAAACGTGAGCCCCATAGCTAGGACAGCCGCCCGGCTGAAAGTGTTTTTCAATATGAAGAGCATTAAAACGGCAAGCGCGCCGGAAAGCAACCATGAAATAATTTTTGAATATTTATCGGGAAAACGAAATACCGTTACTGCGATAATCGCGCTTGCGAGAAATACCGACAAAAACGCTCCGCCCCGTCCGAATTCCTCTCCAATCCTGTCGAAGAAAAGAAAGAAGAGCAATGATGTTGAGATGATTATAAGCGACCGCATCGTTTTTTTGTCAATGATGATTCCCGCGCAGACAAGAGGCAGGGTAAGGATGATGTGGGCGGCAAGGCTGTTGCACAATGTGAAAGGAGAAAATACCCGAGTCTGAACTATTCTCATCCATAGCTGGGATGAAACCTTTAAACCTGTTTCCAATTCTTTTTCCTGAATGAAGTCAATGCTATCGGCAAATCCCCATAGTATTTGATGTAGCGCTATGAACATGGAAAAAACGGCTCCGAAAATTATGGCGCGGATAAAATAGACTGCGGAATCCGGGGCGGAGGAAAGAGTCAGAGAGAGTGAAAATGCGAAAATCGCAAGACCTGCGATGTGCAGACACTGTGTCAGGGGGAAATCAAACACGCCGGCGTTGACAAATCCGAGAGCGGATACTAGCGCGAGCAGTAACCACAAAGACGAAAGGATGAAGACATTTTTGGTTTTTACGGCGCTGTTTTTTCCGAAGGCGATCAATGTTGAAAGAGCAAGTAGAGATGAAAGCAGCGGAAAGAGGATTACCGGCCAAGAATCGAGCGCCCATTGGACGGAATTATCCCATATCAAAGGGATTTCAGGAACGCCGGTTATATTGCCGAATTTAATGGGGAAAAGAAAAACGAAAAACGCCATGAGCATGATATGCATCCTTGCGAAAAGGCGTGGCGCGGACTTTTGTCCGGCGTCAGTTTCTTCTTTTTCAGAATTTAGTCCTTTTCTTCTCATCTTATTTTTTTTTCAGGACATCGTCCACTACTTTTGACAATTCATTGATAATGTTTTAAATATTGGAGGTAATTTCAAAACTCAATAACCAGTCTTAACCTTGCCGAGCGTAAAAATGGAGGGTCTTGGTTTTGCCCTTGGCAAGCGTCGCTTCGCTCGGCAAGGCCAAGACCATGAAAATAACCGGCCACGGCAAGCGTGGCCCTCCGCGCCTGCGGCGTAAAATGGAGGGATGCGCTCTCCGCGTCCAGAGTTTTGAAATTAACCTAAGTTTTGCGGTTCAATCAGCCGAATTTAAACTAAGTTTTTGATAATAAACGGTGTATGAACGTAAATATTCACCGAAAAGACGGGGTTCGGTGAATATTTACGAGGGCGTCAAGTTTGGACAATGCTTTCCCGGAAGCAATCGCCTCTTTTGCGATTGATATGGCTGTATCCCAGTTTTCAGATTTTCCCGACGCGAGAATCGCGGCGGCGGCGTTCAGAATCGTCACGTCTCTGCGCGGACCGTCAAGTTTTCCGCTCAAAATTCCGCGGATTATTCCGGCATTTTCTTCAGCTCCTCCGCCTGATATAGCGTCCCGCGCGCAAAGTTCGAACCCGTGATGTTGAGGATTAAATTCATACTCAATTATCCCGCCGCTGCGAATTTCGCAAATCGTCGTCGTTGAGCAGATGCTTATTTCGTCAAGGCCGTCGTTTCCGTGAACGACGAGAATTTTTTTGTATCCGAGTTGCAGCGCCGATTCCGCCATCAGACGACACAGGCGTTCGTCGTAGACCCCTATCAATGCCCTTTTTACGGAAGCCGGACTGCATAGAGGCCCGAGTATATTGAATATTGTCCTGAATCCAAGTTCTTTCCTAACCGGCGCGGCGTATTTCATCGCGGGATGAAAGTTTGGCGCGAATAAAAAAACTATGCCGATGCTATTCAGGCATTTTTCCGCTTCGGCCGGATCAAGCGATATATTCACCTTTAATTTTTCAAGGACATCCGCGCTGCCGGCTTTTCCCGACACCGCCCTGTTTCCGTGTTTAGCCACCGTTACTCCGGCTCCGGCCGCGACAAAAGCCGCCGCCGTGGATATATTGAATGTTCCGGAATTGTCTCCGCCCGTTCCGCATGTGTCAATCGCATCGGCGTCAAGAGGATTTATTTTTATGGCATTGCGCAGCATTGATGAGGCGCACCCGCCGATTTCAGCGGCCTTTTCGCCCTTGGTTTTGATCGCCGTGAGCCATGCGGCAAGTCGGATGGGCGGAACTTTCCCCGTCATTATCTCGTCCATCGCCGCCGATGCTTCTTCAAACGACAAGTCTCCGGTCTCAAGCAGTTTTAATAGGCTTTTATCGAACGCATCCATTGGTTTCAGATTTTGTGGAGGGCATTGAGCCTGATGAGGTTGTTTTTTGCCTGGTCTATCCATGTGTGTTTCGGATATTTGTCAATGAAATATTCATACCAGTGAATTGCGGCGTTTATGTTTTTATCCCTCTCCGCGCACAACGCCGCAGAATATATGTAGTTCGGAAAGTAAGAGGATTCAGGAAAATATATTATTGCTTTTTCCGCAATTTTCTGAGACTCGGCATACATATAAAAATACATTTTGAGCTTAATCGCGTTATTGACCATCTCAGGGGAATCGCTGCGCGTTGGCTTCTCGAAAGCCTTCTCGGCCATCATAGTAGTCCACATCGGAATTGTGGCGACAGCAATAATCGCAACGATAAACAGTATTATCAATATTTTTTTCATAAGTCGTCTAAGATAATTTAAACAATCAAATTTTCAAGGCGGCTCGGCGGGTAAATATTCACTGAACCCCCGTCCTTTCGGTGAATATTTACTAAGAGAAGAAGTCAGGATTCAGAATTTCCAATTTCAGATTTCAGATTTTTAACCACCCTTCGACAGGCTCAGGGCAGGCACCTTCGACAAGTTCGACGAGTTCGACTCCTTCGGCAAGCTCAGGGCAGGCAAGCTCACCGC
>JAGVIF010000466.1 GCA_020056205.1 Lentisphaeria bacterium
CAGGACTTGTTCAAGCCGATAGTTGATAATCTGAATTTGGACGCTTATATGATTATGGCCGATTTTCAGTCGTATAAAAACGCCCATATGGAAGCCGCAAAACTCTTTGCGGACAAGAATGAATGGACGGTCAAAACCATCAGGAACATCGCTAAAATGGGAATGTTTTCAAGCGACCGCGCGATAGCGGAATACGCCTCGAAAATATGGGACATTGAGCCGATGGAAGTTTCCGATGACTACGAATGGCGCAAATTGGTCAAAGCGCATTGATTTTGCGATTTTCGCAAAAATCTTTTTTCGGCAGTCCCCGCATTTTTTAGGTTGAAACCGGCGGAATCCACTTTAGATTCGATTGAGATTTAACCTAACTTTTGCGATTCAATCGGCCGAATTTATACTGCTTTAGTTTGAAAATTGCATTTTTAATGGAGGGTCGTCGTTTTGCCTTCGGCAAGCGTCGCTTCGCTCGGCAAGCCGACGACCGCGAAAAAAATAACCGGCCACGGCGAGCGTGGCCCTCCACGCCTATAAGTTCAGTAAACCCCGCCTGCCTGTGCGCAGCACGCAGACATGTCCTTTTACTGAAACTTATACAAAAAATAAAATGCGAAATCCGTTCGTAGTAGCGCAATTATGGACAGGCTCTAAATATTCCCGAAAGGATGGGGTTCGGTGAATATTTACGTTCGGTGAATATTTACGAAAAGGGGTTAAAAAATGTCTTCAGAATTTGTTCATCTTCATTTGCATACGGATTTCAGCCTCCTTGATGGGGCGCTTTCCATCAAGAAAGCCGGCGAACTTGCCGCTCAAGCGAATATGCCGGCGTTGGCGATAACTGATCACGGCTCGATGGGCGGAGCGGTTTTGTTTTATCAGGAAATGGCTCGTTGCGGAGTAAAGCCGATAATTGGGTGCGAGTTCTATGTCTCTCCGACGAGCCGTTTCGATAAAAATCCGAACGTGCCGGATTGCCGCGGGCATCATCTTGTTTTGCTCGCGAAAGACATGGAAGGATATTCAAATCTTTGCAGGCTCGCGTCGAGAGCCGCGCTGGAGGGGTTCTACTACAATCCGAGAATAGACAAGGACTTGCTCGCGCAAATGAGCGCGGGGCTGATAGGGATGAGCGCCTGTCTTGGCGGAGAAATTCCATCGAAAATAGTTGACGGCAATATAAAGGCCGCTAAGAAAGCTCTTGAATCATACATGGAAATTTTTGGGGAGGGGAATTTTTATCTTGAAGTGATGGACAATGGCTACCCTGACCAGAAAAAAGTGAACAAGGAGCTTGTATTGCTGTCAAAGGAATACGGGGTTAAACTCGCCGCCACAAATGATGTTCATTATCCCCATTCTGAAAGCGCCGCCTCGCAGGATGTCCTTGTCTGCATAAACACCGGCAAAAAGTTGAATGATGAGGATCGCCTCAAGTTTCACACCGATCAATTATATTTCAAGAACGCTGAGGAAATGCTTGAAGTTTTCAGGGAAATTCCGGAGGCGGTCAGGAACACCCTTGAAGTTGCGGAAAAATGCAACGTGAAACTTTCGTTCGCGGAAAATCACTACCCCATATTCAAAAGCCCGGAAGTGAGCGACAATCAGAAATATTTAAGAGGAATATGTCTTGAAGGAATAAAGAAAAAATATGGTTTTGACCCGTCAACTCCAAGCCCCGGCCAAAGACAACAAGAGGTGTTGCAAAGACTGGATTATGAACTTCAAATAATCGAAAAAACCGGATACACTTCGTATTTTCTTATAGTGTGGGATTTTACTAAATTCGCTAAGGATAAAAATATAGCGGTCGGAGAGGGGAGAGGAAGCGGAGCCGGAAGCATAGTAGCCTATCTGAGCGGAATTACCGGAATAGACCCTATAAAATTTCAACTGCTTTTTGAAAGATTTCTAAATCCCGAAAGAGTCAGTCCGCCGGATTTCGACATAGATTTTTGCGAAAGACGCAGAGGCGAGGTGATTGACTATGTCCGCGCGAAATACGGAGAGAACAATGTGGCTCAAGTCGGGACATACGGCACGATGAAAGCAAGATCGGTTTTCAAGGATATTGCGCGCGCACTCGGCAGGGAAGCCTCCGAAAGCGACGCTATTACGAAGCTGATCCCCGACAAGGGGGACGACAATAAACCGCTTTCGATATTGAAGTCTTTCGAAATTGTTCCGAAACTCCGGCAGATAGCCAGGGAAAAAGAATGGGTTGTAGAGGCGCTAAAATTCGCGAAAGACCTCGAGGGGTTGAATAGAAATATGTCAACACACGCCGCCGGCCTCATAATAGGAGATCAGCCGCTTGAAAATATTGTCCCCCTTGCCAAAGACACGAAGGGAAAAGCCATCACCCAATATCAGGCCCCCGACTGCGAGACGCTCGGACTTTTGAAAATGGACTTCCTTGGCCTCTCGACTTTGACAATAATCCAGGATACGGCAGACATCATCAGGGAAAACAGGGGCATGGAAATAGATGTGGAAAACATTTCTTTTGACGACAAAAAAACATATGAGCTTTTAAACAGGGGAGACACTGTTTGCGTGTTCCAGCTTGAATCGGACGGGATGAGCGATTTGAGCAGAAGGTTTGGGATAAAAAAGATTGACGACATTATCGCCCTGATAGCTCTTTATCGTCCTGGCCCGATGGCTTTTATCCCTGAATATCTGAGTTGCAAGACGGGGCACATGCCGATCCAATTTGACCATCCCAGGCTTGAGCCGATTTTGAAGGAAACATTTGGAATAATGATATACCAGGAGCAAGTGATACAGGCGGTTCAGGCCCTCGCCGGTTTTTCGCTTGGGCAGGCCGACATACTTCGGCGCGCGATGGGAAAGAAAAAGGGAAAAGAGATGGCGGCGCAGAAAGATAAATTTATTGAAGGCTGCCATAAGGCGAATAAAATTCCGAAGGAAAAAGCGGGGGAAATATGGGAAAAGATAAGCAAGTTCGCGGAATACGGCTTCAATAAATCACACAGCGCCGGTTACGCCTTTCCCTCTTACAGAACCGCTTATCTGAAAGCGAATTTTCCGATTGAATTCATGTGCGCCAATCTGAACAATAAGATGAGCAAGCACGACGAGATGGTTGAATTGCTGAAGGAATGCCGGCGCATGGGAATAAAAGTTTTGCCTCCGGACGCAAACATAAGCGGAATAAATTTTACAGTTGACGGGAAAAATATAAGATTCGGGCTCGGAGCGGTAAAAGGGCTCGGCGAGGTCGCGGCTCAATCAATAAAAAAGACAAGGGAGAAAGAGGGTAAATTTAAGGACTTCCTCGATTTCTGCGCAAGAGCGGGCGGCGGGCTCAACAGCAGAATACTTGAAAATCTTTGCAAAGCCGGAGCGTTCGATTCGTTCGGAATAAAAAGAAAAGAGCTTGTCAATAAAGTCCAGGAGGCGCTCTCAATAGCTGATGCGATAAGAAAGGACAGCGGCGAAAATTCTCTCTTCGCCGATGTCCCGGACTTCGCGGATTCCGTAACAAAGATCAAATATGATATGAACGCGGAAGATTACCGCGAGAGAGAACTTCTTGCCGCGGAAAAGGAAATACTCGGGTTTTATGTCGTAGGGCACCCGCTCGGAGAATTCAAGGACATAATAAAAGCCTACTCCACCGCAAGCATAAAAGACATGAAAAGTCTTCCGAATCTGGCGCCCGTCAGAATAGGAGGGATCATCAGTTCAATCGTTGAAAAGCGCTCAAAAAAGACCGGCAACAGATTCGCGGAGATGGAATTTGAAGATTTCCTTTCCTCCACAAAATGCTTTATCCCGCCCGATATACTCGATAAATATCTTCCGCAAAAAAATGTGGGGGGCGAATCGGATGAAGAAGGCGGTTCACAGAGATCGGAAGAG
>JAGVIF010000388.1 GCA_020056205.1 Lentisphaeria bacterium
ACATACCGCCTTGGGTATGCCTCCGGTTTTGCGGCTTGTCTGAATTTCATAATCTCCTTCATCGGCATCGGTTTTGAGTTTTGCAATTGGCTCTAAGGTTAATGCAGAACTTCGAGGACTTGTTTTTTAGTGTGGAAGCCGGGCCAGCAATTCGCCCTGCTTTCGCGCAATGACGGCTCCCTGAGATAGGAATGAAGTTTGCCGTTTTTAAGTCCTTTGACTCCTGTTTTTTTTATGTGTTCTATCAGCAATGCTCTCATTTTTTCAAGGGTTTTCGATTCTATGCCTTCGCCGACAAGGTCGCATTGTTCGCAGGGGTCGTTTTTCAAGTTGAACAGGAGCTCTCCGCCGCCCATCCCTGTCCAAAGATATTTATAATAGCCTTCGATAACGCAATGCAAGTGGCCGCAGGTTCCGAAAAAAACGGGTCTTTTATTTTTTCCCGTGATTTGATCGAAAAGATTTATGCCGTTTATTTTTAAGCCCTTCGGAACTTTGAGCCCTGCGGCATGGAGGCATGTCGGAAGAATATCAGCGAGGCAGGCCAGTGAATCGCAGGCAGTTCCTTTGAGTGAATCATCTATGAGTCCCTTCGCCGGGCGAATTATCATTGGGACGTGGGCGGACCCCTCAAAAAATACTTGTTTTGCCGCAAGATTGTGGTCTCCGAGCATTTCTCCGTGATCGGATGTGAAAATTATCGTTGTGTTGTCGAGCAGACTTAATTCTCTCATTCTGGCAAAGAGAATTCCGAGGTTATAATCCACCTGAGTGATGCAGGCGTAGTAAGCTTTTTTCGCATCAAGCAGTTGTTTCCTAGTCAGGCGTTCGGCGAATCCGAGCGCTCTTGAAGATTCCAAAAAACCTGTTGAAATTTTTGAAGGATCGTGCGACCAGTTTCCGCAGACAGGAGAAGGGACATCCGCGTTTTGATAAAGCAACCAGTACGAAAGACACGGATCAAACGGGGGATGCGGCTTCGCGAAACTTGTCCATAGGAAAAATGGACGCGATTCATCTCTTGTTTCAAGGAAGTCGGCGGAACGCTCCACCGTCCATCTCGTGAGGCTGTTGCTTTCGCTGACAGTTGAGATGGCGGCTTCCATTTCATTTTGTCCCAAACCGTGATCGGAGGGTATCCCCTTTTCCGGATTTTTTTCCATGCCGCGATAGTAATCCTCGAGGATTTCCATGTGCTCAAAACCGTAATTTTTCCTGTTCGGATTAAAGTGCATCTTGCCTTGCGCCCGGGTTTGATAGCCGTTGGCCGTGAGAATGCCGGGAACACTCAAAGAAGACTCTATCGGAGATGGTCTTCCGTAGTTGAGAGTGAAATCATTGACGTAGCCGTGTTGTCCGTTCATTATTGTCGCTCTTGCCGCAATACAAACCGGCGCGTCCGTGTAACACCTTGAGAAGAGAACCCCTTCATCGGCAAGCCAGTTCAGGTGAGGGGTGTTGATGTGTTTATTGCCGGCGGCGGCTATAGTGTCAAATCTCTGTTGATCCGTTGTGATAAGAATAATATTTTTCTTCGTCATTTTTCTTCCTCCCCCATGATGAAGTTTTTTAACCTGAGTTTTGCGGTTCAATCAGCCGAACTTAAACTAAGTTCTTGTTTCTTTCCTTCGTCTATTGGATATTCCGTGTTGGATATTGGATATTCACGACCCACTCGATTTGAGAAAGAGCCCACTCACCGAACCCTGTCCTTTCGGTGAATATTTACCAAGGATGTCGCAGGCTGCCAGCGCAAAAAACGAACTACCCATCATGGCCGCGCCGGTTTTACTTCCCCTTCAAGTCCGGCGACCGGTCGGAAGGTATCTGGTATCGTTCGAGAATACTGGACCGGGCTTCCAGTTCCTTTTTCCGGTCAATGATGACCTGATTATTATTTTTATCCTTTAATACGACAAATTCGGAATCTGAAAGGTTGACGGCCTTATAAAAGGCATCGAAATCGCGGATTTTTTTGCCGTTCACCTCGGTCACCAGCCAGCAGTTGATTCCATGATATCCCTTGTTGATTTCGTCGGGAAGAGCCTGAATCGCGACCACGGGTTCGCGATAGTCTTCGGAGGGATAATTGGATGCCTCGGCGGACAGATTTCCGGGCGGAGCCTGGTTTCCCCACATGAGCAAGAGATTCTTGGTGAGCGGGGTGAAGATAATTCCGCCAAATATGAAATAACGGGGTTTCTGTTCGTAGCGCTCATCTTCAACGAGGGCAGCGCCATCCGCGTTGCGGGTGAGCGGGACCTTTACGGTCATTTTATTTCCATTCCTGAGAATCTCGAACGAAACGGAATCCCCTATCTGTTTCTGCTGGACCACGTAGGCGAAATGTGTGCGCTCTTCCGGACGAAACTCGATGGTGCCGTCATCCGCTATGCCGAATCCGTCAACCGCAAGAAGAACATCGTTGACCGACAGGAGTCCTGATGTCGGTGAATTAACTCCGATATGAGTAACAAGTACGCCGTTTTGATCTTCCCTCATGTGATAAAACCGTTTCATGTCCGGGTTTTCCAACATTGAACTTGATAAATCGAGAAACGGAAAACCGTCATATCGGCCGTCGGCGATGTCTTTCAGGAAATGCCTGATGATCGGAACAGGAACCATATAACCGGTGTTCTCGAGGCCTTGCCATGACTGCATGACGACCCCGACTATTTTACCTCCGGCGAGAACCGGCCCGCCACTGTTGCCGGGGTTGATCGCCGCGTCAATCTGTCCCGCCAGAAATACACGGCTGCTGTGGGTGTAGTAGGAGTGTTCTGCCCGGGAGACGATGCCTTTGGTTATACTGAGAGAGTCTCCGCCTTCGGGAAAGCCCAGAACCATGACTTCTTCATGCAACTCAGGCAGTTCACCGAATTCCAGCGGGGTAATCCCCGCAAAAAATTCAGGTTTAGTCACTGAAAGCAGCGCAAGATCGGCCTCATGCGAGATGGCTGCGACCTTGGCGGGGTATTTCTGCCATTGACCGTAGCGGCGGACTTCGATGAAGGAGTGGTCGGCAACGACATGGGCATTCGTAAGAATCAGATTGTCCGCGATGATCGCCCCGGAGCCGCTCAAGTTCAAGGGATCGGTCATGTTCCATGGCCGAAAATAATCGGGGCGATTAGCCACCGAGTAGATTTTGACCAATGCCTCCTTAGCTGGAATGCGGTGGTTGACGGCAGGTGTTTCTATCGCCGGCTGTGGTTCAATTTGTTTCGGAAGCTCAGCAGGGGACTCTCCGCGAAGGATTGGTCCGGTGAAGCAGACGATTAAAACAGCAGCGAATATTTTATGTCTCATTGATTTCATTTGTACCTCTTCCTGTATTAGCCTTATGCTAAAGAAGTTATACGAAATTCCAAAACATATGGCAAACCCAAACCATGCAGAATATAAAGCCTGACGCAGATGAAATCAAGGACATTTGTTTTTTTCACAAAATGTTTTTCCAAAAATAAAAAATCGCTTTTTTTTTAAATATTAATTTGCTTTTTTTCCGCAATGCCCTAAATTCAACAATAGTTTCAGTATAACGGAACACGGTGTGAACCCGTGGCGGACCCGCCGCTGTAATCGGGGACTTTCAGGAGAAAAATTTGCGAAATTCGCAGAACCACTGAAAAAGGCGTCTTCGAGACGCCGATTCGGGAAGGTTTTTCCTGGTGGGACGATCCGAGAGCCAGAAGACCTGCTGAAAACGCCGCATAAATAAAAAAATGCGGCATAGATTGGGATGGAATCTGAAGGCAAAGGATTCCGAAAAACGCGGCTTTAATGTCGTTTTTTTTCGGAGTCCTTTTTTTTAAACAAAAAACATGAGGAGAAAACAATGAAAAAGAAAATGAAAAAAGAAGTCATCGCGACAAGAAAAAACTGCAAAGCCAAAGGAACAGGCCTCTCTCACTACATAATGCTGAAAGATAAATAAAATCCTCGCGGTTTTATCTCCTTTGAAACTGCCGTTGGAGTTCACAGCTTTAGCGTGTCTCTTTCTTGGCAGTTTCTTATTGATAAAACTGCGCAAAGCGCAGTAGGACG
>JAGVIF010000302.1 GCA_020056205.1 Lentisphaeria bacterium
CGAGTCCGGATGGCGTCAGCGGCACGGCTCCGGCCGCATTTCCTGCCGCGGCGGAAAGGATTACATACTCCGGTTTGAGTTTTTCGCAGTGGGTTCCGCGTCCTATGCAGTAGAGTGCCATTCCCTGCGCCGCGTGAACAAAAATCGCGCTGGCTATTATCAGCAGGATTATTTTTCCGTAGGACGCCCTGTAGCCGTCAAGCGCATCCATCAGCCTGCTCATAATCCCCTTTCCGTATTTGTCCGCGATAGCTATCAAAGCTTTCGCGAAGGGAAATTTTTCAAAAGTCCTGTGAAAAAAAAGCATCGCCGCGCTAGCCATGCCAAGCACGGAGCCAATAAGCAGAATTATAACGACAATTTTTATTGACGAAGCCGTCTTTGATATATAGGGATACGCCAATATTCCGAGAACTCCGGCGAGAAAAAAAAGCGCGATAAGCCCGATGACTCTGTCAATCAAAATCGAAAACACCGCCTTGAGCCTCGATTCGGATCCGGTTTGAATTGATATAAATCCGGCCTTTGCCAAATCTCCTCCGACGGATCCGGGGATCAGAAGAGAAAAGAAAAGTCCTTTCATCGAGAGGACGAAGACCTCTTTGAAACTCAATTTTATCCCCTGGATTTTCAAGAGAGTCCACCATCTTGCGGCGCACGATAAAACGCTTATGAAATAAAACAGAAACGCGGGCAGCAGCCAGCGGAGATCCATGCTGTTTATGGTTTCGGTTATGATATTCTTTTTGCCTCGCGCCAGAAAATATATTATCAACGCGGCGAGGAGAAATCTCAACAGTCCCCACCCCGCCCGCTTCGCCTTCTCATTCATTTTTTATCTCGATTTTAATTTGTTCGCTTCTCAGTTTGACTGATTTAATATTCAACTCGCCGACAATATAAAGTTCTTTATTGGAAAAATCGGCGGAGCCGCTCAAATCTTTCAATGAAAATGTTTTTTCTATAAGCGTCGAATTCCTGTTGTTCAGTTCGAGGGTCTGCCTCCGAATTGGATGTTCAAGTACCGGAGCGAAACTATGCCACGACAGCAGCGCCGGAGCTTTCTCATCTCTTTCGCATAAAACCCACAAAAGCCTTAAATTCGCGCCGGCGTCTCTCATCCATTCGTAAATAATGAGTTTTTTGTCGGAATAATTAGTGAGCCTGAATATGAGTTTTATTTCCTCCCCGGAAGAAAACGTTCTGCGCGGAGACACGCACTCAATCCCTGCGGAAACATTTTTCACAGGGGGAAAATTTTTCGCGTCGGTCGGCGGTTTTCTGGCGATCCCCTGGCTGTCCTCAACCGCGCATGAAAATAAAGAGCCCGCGAGAATCGCAAGAAAGGCGAGGCAAATAGATTTTTTCATCAGACATTTTATTTGCCTTATGATATTTTCGCTTCCGACGCTGTCGGATCTCATAAGGGTTTCGCCTATCAAAACGGCATCATATCCCGCATCGCCGATTCTCCGCGCGTCATCTATTGTTTTTATCCCGCTTTCAGATACCTTTAAAACTCCTTTTGGAATCAGGGGGGCAAGGCGCGCGGAAATTGAAATGTCAACCCCGAATGTTCTCAGATTTCTGTTGTTCACACCTATTATTTTCGCTCCGGCGGAAACGGCGTTTTCTATTTCCGACTCATCATGGGTTTCAACAAGCGCCTCCATCCCAAGCATCCTGCCGAGATAAATCAGGCGTTTTAATTCGTCTTCTTCGAGAATAGAGCAAATCAGAAGAAAGGAATCAGCGCCGACAGCCCTCGCCTCGTAAATCTGAAACTCGTTGAAAATAAAGTCCTTGCGCAGGATAGGAATCGTCGGGCACATCCTTCTCGCCTTTTCCAAATCACGGGTCGAACCGCTGAAAAAATCCTCCTCCGTAAGAACACTCAAAGCGTCGGATCCCGATGAAAAATAATTCTCCGCGATTTTCGCGGGATCAAAATTAGAGCTTATAGTCCCGGCCGACGGCGAGGTTTTTTTAATCTCCGATATGACGGAAAGCCCGTCCCCCGAAAGGGCTGAAAAAAAATCAAGAGGAGGCGGCGCTTTTTCACACTTTTTCCTCACTTTTGAAGAATATGAAAGGAGCGGCTCAAGCCGTTTCTTCTTCGCGGAGATTATTTTTGATAAAATATCCGGCGGACTGCGCATGAAAAAAATGGCCTATCGTTTCGTGAGATTGTCGCGGAAAATATAAATTAGAATTGCAACTGCTCCGATGACTTTCACAGGCAGGCAATAAGGGCTGTTGAATGCTCCAAGCGTCGTCGTTTCATCGCCCCAATCGGAAAAATGCGTCCCGAGAAAAACAACCACGCCGACCACCACGTAAAGGGCCGCGAGATATACAGTGGAATACAATATCCAAAAAAGTATTTTGGACAAATTATTGCTCGTCCCTTCCGTTATGTTTTGGATGGGAGACCTCGTGTATGTTGTTCCAAGTTTTCTTCTTTTCAGCATTTCCGCAAATCCTCTATGGTTTTGAAATAATATGGGGTAAGATACAACGAAAATGCGAAAATAAAAGGTTTCAAGACAGCTCTATTTTTCCGACCAGTTCCGACGCCTTCCCAATTTTATTATCGTCAAGATAGCGGTTTATCCCGTCAATAATCCTCAGCGGCGCCGTTGGATCCGCGAAAATCGCAGTTCCAACCGCGACGGCGTCCGCCCCGGCAAGCATAAATTCGACGGCATCGTCCGCGGAGGATATTCCTCCCATTCCGATGATAGGGGCATTGACGGCGTTCGCGACTTCATAAACCATTCTCAATGCAAGGGGTTTCAAAGCCGGACCGCTGAAGCCTCCGGTTATATTGGCTATCATAGGTTTTCTTGTCTTTATGTCTATTGCCATTCCCGGAATTGTGTTTATCAGCGAAACAATGTCGGACCCGGAATCAATCACGGCTTTTGCGAAATCCGCAATTTTGCTTACATTCGGGCTTAATTTGGTTATGAGCGGCAACTTTGTCGCCTTTCTAACTTCCGATACGACTTTTGCGGCGAGTTTTAAATCGGTTCCGAAGGCGATTCCGCCTTCTTTGATATTCGGACACGAAATATTTATTTCAAGGGCGGAAATTCCATCCGCTTCCGCGGCAAGCTTTGACGCGACATCCCGATAATCATCAATACTTTTTCCCCATATATTCACTATCACCACGGCGCCGGTTCTTCGCAGGGCGGGCAGGTATTCATCGTTGTGAAGAAACTTGTCAACTCCGGGATTTTGAAGCCCGATAGCATTCAACATTCCCCCGCTGACTTCGACCGCGCGCGGCGGCGGATTGCCGTCCCACGGAAACGATGAAACCCCCTTGACGACTACGGCTCCGAGTTTTTCCGGAGGGCAATACTCTCTGTATTCCATCCCGTACCCGAAGGTTCCGGAGGCTGCCATAACAGGGTTTTTTAATGTCAACGGACCAAGTTTTACAGAAAGCTCAGCCATAAAATCTCCTTGGTAAATCCTGAGTAAATATTCTCCGAACCCCGCCTGGCCTGTGCGTGTCCGCCTGACTGCGAGCGTCCTCGCTCAGGCAGGCGCGCAGACAAGTCCTTTCGGTGAATATTTACTCACAGGCTTCCTGCTTTTTCCGCATATTCATGAAAAAGCATGAGATAGAGTTTGTAATCGTCAAATGAAACCCCGGGCGGAGTCTGGTGATCGCAGGATATTATGAATCCTCCTTTTGCGGCGACAGGAACCAGACGCTCAAATTCTTTTCTTATTGCGGCTTCGCCCTTGTTCATCACCATCTTGTCATATGCGCCGATATAAATCTGGCGCGGATGATTTTCCCTGAGTAGCGCAATATCCACTCCCGCCTGCCTCTCGAGAGGAAGAATCCCCTCAATACCGGCTTCTTCAAACCATGACGCCGGCTCGCTTATGTCTCCATCGGAATCAACGATCACCCTGATCCCCCTCTCCTTCAATTTCGGGACGACCATCTGGTAATATGGCTTCATGAACTCGTCGAACATCTCCTTGGAAAGCATCGGCCCGTTGTTGTAGCTCATGTCCTCGGCAAACGTCATGAAATCAGGCGTCGTGTACTTGCATATCATGTCGATGATCTTCATCTGGTGCGCCACAAGATCCCTGTTCATCCTGTGCATGAGTTCCGGATGATCGTAGAAAGCGTAAAGATGCTCCTCGATCCCGAACAATGTCCTTGGAAACCAGAAGAATCCTTCAATCGTGAACCATGTCACGCAGTCGCCCTTCCTGTGCTCGGGGGCCCATTTCTTCCAGGCCTCGACGTTTATGCAGTTCTCAGGATAGAGATATTTTTTTAACGCGTCGTAATCGCTTTCGCTCTTGACGAATCCGGCGCCGTGATGTGCAGGCTGCGGAAAATCATGCGCCCTCGGACGCGCCCAGTCCTGATGGTGGACATCCATTCCGAGATGACGATAGATGTCCGCTATTTCCACGTTATTGCGAAGCCCCTCCGATCTCCATCTGTCGATCGTATCACCCCACCAACCCGCCCATTCAATCACGGGAAGCCTGTCGAATGGCTTGAAGTTCAATATCGCCTGAAACCTTTCCCTTGCCGTCATCAAATCATGAGAGGAAAACATAGCTTTATTTCCGATTGCCAATTTCCAAAGGGTTATTAGTTATTCGATTTGGAGATTTTTCAATCCTTCAATCACCCAATCATTAGCACTTTGACACTTTGACACTTTGTTCCCGAAATATACCCCCCCGAACCGGAATTTCCAGTACCCTGTAACTCAAATATATTCGGACAAGATTGCGATATTTTCCCCCGGTTGACTTCCCTGATTTCTTTGAGTCTTGCGATTTTTTTATTTTTTTTCGAATACCGCTTGACTTGCGCAATAGTGTTGCTACGGTAGCGGCATTATTCGAAGAATATCCAATATCCAACACGGAATATCCAATGGCGAAGGAAAGAAAATTTGACTTACAGAAACGTCTCATCGGCTATGCTGTGGAAATAAAAAAGTAAAAATAGCTTTGCATGCAAAACGAAGAAATTTTACGCCGGATACGCGCTATTGACAAAGATGGGGCGTTATCGCCGTACATCGAGTCAAATATTTTGGAATTTGACAGGAATTTTCCGGTTTTACCGGGCGATGTGGAGATTCTTGGCTGGTGCATGCTTGCGGGGCTCGGGCCGGAATCTGAAAAAGAAGTTTTACCTCTGGCGCTGAGGGTGCGCGAGGACAGATTGCTGTCTTTCGTTTATTTCCACTGCTCCCGCCTTGCCTACGATCTTATCAGTTTACATTCGGAAGTAATGAAATGGCCGTCCTTTGATACTTTCTTCCCGGAAAAGAGCAACTTATTTCTCCTTCTAATCGCCTTGTCCGCAGTTCCGAGAATCCAAAGAATCCACCGCGCGTTGAAAGTTTCACCGGAAATAACCGGCGACACATGCGGGGATATTGCCAGCAGAGTCGGGATATCAAAAGAGTATAAAAATGGAGAAATAGGAGTTTCGCTGCGTTGTCTCAACTGGCTGCGCCTCCACGTGAAAGGCGAACTCTTCCAGTTTGGACGACTTCAGTTCCATCCGGTAATTTTAAACGAGCCAATATGCGTTTATCGCCGTCTCTCCGGCGGGGAAGTTCTGATTTTACTTGAACCGGGGCAACGCTTCCGTCCCGACGGTTTTTATGACGGCGCCGGCGGTAAATTGCGCCCCGACGCATGGTTTTCCGAATGGACTGAAAAAAACGGGCGGCTGACAGCAAACAGGATAGCTTGTAATGGCCGCGCCGAAAGTCTTCCAACGACGATCAAACTTGATGAGTGGCGTTTGTGTGTTGACAGTTCTTCGGCGGTGATGAACACGCACATTCCCCGCGGCAGGCGCATCACTATGGAGGACTGGAGGGATTCTATCAGACGCGGATTTGATTTCTTCAGAAACGTCCGCCCGGCTTCCGCCCAGCCCCTCGCATGCGCATGCAAATCGTGGATGTTCGATCCGAAACTCCAAGAACTCATTCCGGAAAATTCGGGTCTCGTTTCCCTTCAGAAACGAATGAATATTTTCCCGCTCTGTTCACAGGAAACGCGTTGCGGCTTTTATTTTATCTTCGGAGACGATAATATAGACATTGAAAAAGCCCCGCGCGACACATCATTGCGGCGGGCGGTAATTGATTGCGTGATTAAGGGCGGTTCGCTCTCCGGCGGCGGAATGCTCCTCTTCGAAGACCAAATCGAATGTCTCCGCTGACACATGGTTTTGCGTCTGTTTCTCGTCCTTTCCCATAAAACTCACAAAAAATACATGTTTTTTCCGATAATCTTATCTCACATCCTTGACTTTGTCAATATTTTATTGTATAATGAACACGAAATCAATAAAGATTATAATCTGTCAATGCATGTATGGAGGGTCGTCGTTTTGCCCTTGGCAAGCATCGCTTCGCTCGGCAAGGCGACGACCGCGAAAAAAATAACCGGCCACGGCGAGTCGAAGATCCCGATTCGATTTTCGACATCGGGGCGTGGCCCTCCACGCCATTGCTATCAGGTTAAGGATATTTAAACTGAATATTCAATAGCGAACACGGAATGTCCAAGTTTATTTATGTCCTTCGTCGGTTGGAGATTGAGTGTTGGGTGTTGGGTGTTCGAAGATAAAGACCAAAGCATTTTTCAACGATTAGATTTCTAATTAATCCACCGATGAACACAGATAAACACCGATGGTATAAGTTCAGTGAATATTTACGAAAATAGAGAGA
>JAGVIF010000503.1 GCA_020056205.1 Lentisphaeria bacterium
AAACCGAAGGGAGATCAGCCGGAGGCCATAAAACAATTGGCGGACGGATTGATGAAAGGGAAAAAATATCAGACGCTTCTCGGCGTGACAGGCTCCGGCAAGACATTCACTCTTGCGAATGTTATTGAAAAATTCGATATGCCCGCGCTCGTCTTGTCCCATAATAAAACCCTTGCGGCTCAATTGTTTACAGAATTTAAATCATTTTTCCCGAAGAGCGCCGTCGAGTTTTTTATCAGCTACTACGATTACTATCTGCCTGAGGCATATATTCCGCAGACCGACACTTATATCGCGAAAGACGCAAGCATAAATGAGGACATTGAGCGCCTCCGTCTCTCCGCAACAAGCTCGTTGATGGAACGCAAAGATGTGATAATTGTCGCAAGCGTCTCGTGCATATACGGGCTTGGGTCGCCGGAAGATTTCAACGAGATGTCGGTGATAGTCGAGAAGGGAGCGGGATTTTCAAGGAATCAATTCCTGATGAATCTGATTAGCATCCAATACGACAGGAATGACACCGCCCCCGACAAAGGACAATTCAGGGTCAGAGGCGACACTGTGGATGTTTTCCTGCCGAACAAAGACGAATTTGTAAGAGTCGCATTCTGTGGCGACGAAATCGAAAACATAGCCGTTTGCGAGCCTGTTTCCGGAAAAGTCAGGGAAAGAAAAGAGAAGATTATCTTTTTCCCCCGCAAGCATTTCGTAATCCCTCATGACAGGATAAAAAGAGCGATAGAGAAAATAAAACTTGAGCTTGAGGACAGAGTGAAATATTTTGAGGGAAAAAATCTCCTCGTGGAGGCGCAGAGGATACATCAAAGGACAATGTTTGACATCGAGATGATGGTTGAGACCGGCTATTGCAGTGGAATAGAGAACTACTCATTTCATCTTTCCGAGAGGGCGCCGGGGAGCAGGCCCTTCTGCCTGATAGATTTCTTCCCAGAAGATTTTATCACCGTCATAGATGAATCACACGCGACTATCCCGCAATTGCGCGCGATGTTCAAGGCCGACAGGAGCAGAAAAGACACGCTCGTCGAACACGGATTCAGACTGCCCTCCGCTCTTGAAAACAGGCCGCTCACTTTCGATGAATTTGACAAGTTGACATCCAAAAGAGTAATTTTCATGTCAGCCACTCCAAGCGATTATGAAATAGAGCTTTCTGGCGAGCCGGTGAAACAAGTCCTGCGCCCGACAGGGCTCCTTGATCCGGTGGTGGTGGTAAAACCGCTCAAAAACCAGGTTGACGACCTTGTCTGCGAAATTCGCAAATACGCGGAACGCGGCGAGAGAGTTCTCGTTACAACGCTTACTAAAAAAAATTCGGAAAGGCTGAGCGAATATCTAAACGAACTCGGACTCAAAACCCGCTATCTGCACTCGGATCTCGACGCCATTGAACGATCAAGAATACTTTGCGAACTTCGCAAAGGGGATTTCGACTGCGTAGTGGGAATAAACCTTCTCAGGGAGGGAATAGATTTGCCTGAAGTGGCGCTCGTCGCCATACTTGACGCCGACAAAGAAGGTTTTCTGCGCTCTGAACGCTCCCTAATTCAGGTCGCCGGCAGAGCGGCAAGAAATGTCAACGGCAAAGTGATTCTTTACGCGGACACTATGACTGACAGCATAAAAAATCTCATTTCTATCTCAGAAAGGCGCAGGACGAAACAGCAGAAATACAACAACGCTCACGGAATAAAACCAACGACAATTTCCAAAAAAATAAGAGAGGATATCTCAATATATTCCGTTTCGGGAGCTGAAGAAAGACGGGAAAAAACTGTCAGGCTTGAAAAAGAAATGATAGGAGATGAAACTGTCGCCGAACTTGAAAGAGAAATGCTCGACGCCGCTCAAAAACTCGAATTTGAGAGAGCCGCAATGTTGAGGGACATCATCAGAAAAATCCAAAGCAAGGCATAAGTTCTAAGTTCAGTAAAAGGATGGGATTTACTGAACTTACACACTTATAGTTGGCTACCCCGCAAGGATTTGAACCTCGACTAAATGGACCAAAACCACTTGTGCTACCATTACACCACGGGGTATTTCGGAAAGTAAATCAGGCGGTCAAAGGGCCGCAACTCAGAATATCCAAGAGCCATTTGCAAAATTCCGGACGCGGCCTTGCCGGGCGAAGCGACGCTTGCCGAAGGCAAAACCGCGTCCCTCCATTTCTACGCCCGTTTCGGGCGTGGAGGGTCTTGCTTGCCAAGACCGGTTTTTGAGTTCTGCAATTGGCTTCTGCCATTTAGGGCGAGTCTTCTTTTTTGCCTGTTCCGGATGAGTCTTTGTCCGGCGCGTTTGCTGTCAATGGTTCTTTTCCAGGATTTTTCGCGGGTGAAGCTTTTTCATTTTCCGGCGCAGGATTGGCATTTAAATTTTTGTCGGCTTTCTCGGATACGGCTTCTTTTGTTTCCGGCTTTTCATTCTGAGTTTTGCTTCCCTGTATGGCGATTTCCCTTTCAATGATGCTCGCCGGTTCGGCCCTGTGCCCGATTATTATCGCCAAAATCAGTGTTATGGATAGAAAAAGGGCTGAAAATATTACCGTGAGCCGCGCCATGTGTCCCGTAACCTGCGCGCCAAAAACCGACTCTCCGACACCGCCGAATGGCGAGGAGCCGAAAGCCCCTTCCTTTGATTGTTGAACAAGCACAAGGGCGATGAGAAGGAGAGCGACAAAGACATCTGCCGCAGTAAGAACCGTAATTATAAGATTTTGCATAATTTCAACCTATAGCGTTTTTTATTAGTTTTGCGAAACCGGCGGCGTCGAGGCTTGCCCCGCCGACAAGCGCTCCGTCAATGTCCGGTTTTGCCATAAGCTCTTTCGAGTTGTCGGCCTTCACCGAACCGCCGTATTGAATTATAATTTTCCGGGCATTTTCCGAACCGAATTTTTCCGACAGCATTTTTCTTATCAGGGCGTGAACTTCCTGCGCCTGTTCCGGGGTGGCGGTCCTGCCGGTGCCAATAGCCCATACCGGTTCATAGGCTATTGTTGTTTTGAGGACTTCTTCCTGAGAGAATCCCTCAAAACACCCCTTGAACTGAGTGGAAACCACCTTCTCTGTTTCTCCAGCCTCTCTCTCATCGAGAGATTCACCGATGCAGACAATAGGCAAGAGCCCTGATGAAATCGCGAATTTCGCTTTCTTGTTTATGAGAGAGTCGGTTTCACCGTAATATTGCCTGCGTTCGCTGTGGCCGATTATCACATATTTCACTCCGATGTCAAGCAACATTGACGCGGCTACTTCGCCGGTGTATGCCCCCGATACTTTATCGGAAAGATTCTGCGCTCCGAGCGCGACATTAGTCCCTTTGACAAGTTCTGACACCCTCTCAAGAGAGGTGAACGGAGGGCACACAGCTATCGTAACCTTATCTCCGATTTCTTTTACGTCTTTTAAAAGGTTTGTAACAAGTTCAGCCGCTTCGGAAGCGGTCTTGTTCATCTTCCAGTTTCCGGCGATAAAAAGTTTTCCGCTCACAATCATATCTCCTGATTTTCTGTA
>JAGVIF010000340.1 GCA_020056205.1 Lentisphaeria bacterium
CGACCCAAGGGTCGGGGAATTAGACCCAATTGAGATTAAAAATTTGGGTTCTGAAGACATCGGTGTTCATCGGTGTTCATCGGTGGTTAAAAAGGGAATGAGGGAGAATTTTTTATGTCGGATGACAACAAAAAGAACGATTTTGAGAAAATTGACGGGGAGATGAATATTGTCTGTGAATTTTGGGAATTTGTGAAAGACAACAAGAAATTCTGGCTGATCCCTATAATTATTATTTTACTTTTGCTCGGACTTCTAATAATGCTCGGCGGGACGAGCGCCGCTCCATTCATATATACACTGTTTTAATTGATGCCCCGCAGGGACATCATGGAAATAGGCAGGCGTTTCAACGCCTGTGTAAATACAATCAGCCTTTCCCGGATTTTATTTTAGGCGGATTTTCAAAAGTTTTTTTGAATTCATGGATGAGGAGTTGTTTTTCTTTTTCGGATTTTTTCGCGAGTTCAGGGAGATTGTCGGCGATTGCCGCGTCGAGATTAATATAATTCTGGGCAAGTTTTTCCGCGAATTTCGCAAGTTTGAGGAACCATTCTTTCCGTATTTTTGTTTCTTTTTCTATGTCGGGGTGTTCCGCATAGTTTTTATAGACCGACTCAATTCCTGTAATATCACCGTAGCACCACGTTCCACTTTCCAATTTTTCCGCAAGTTCCCTGCATTTCGCCATCACAAATCCCGATTTGATTTTGGTCTCGCTGAAGGTCTGTCCTTTTGCCTCCGCAGGTTTTTTCACTGTTTTGTCGGCGGCTTTGAGCGGAGACAAAGCAAAAAATGCCAGCGTGATAAGCGCGATAAACACTGATGTTTTCATAAAATTCTCCTTATTTGAGGTAATTGATTGCACACTAAAGTTGTGATCACAATTTCAAATAGTATCTGCTCGTAGTAGCGCAATTTATTGCGCGTTATCAAGCACGGCGAATAAATTCGCCTACTACAAACGGGCACAAATATCGCAATCATACTCCGACTGTTTTTCGCCTTAACTTAGCGCCATTCGATTCCGACCCCGATTTCCTCACAGTCTTGATGCAATCGGAAAAAGGAGCGCGGGTTTTCCAACCCGCGAGGTTTCTTCTGACGGCGGGTAAGAAAACCGTGAGTATTCAGTTTCATTTCGAGACTATTAGCATGTTAGGTATCCTTGTTACATTTGTCGCAGGTCAATAGACCTGCGCTACTTACTGTCAGTTCTGCGTTATAGTAGCTCGGGTCTATCTGACCCGAAGCTTTCGCGGGGTCCCCCCGTCGCAGGTCAATAGACCCGCGCTACTACTGGTCGGTCAATAGACTTGCGCTACTTTGTTGGTTTTAGTCGTAGTACTCGAATTTGAGTACCGTGCACTTTCCGGTGATCGGATCGCGGTATATCTGCGCGACGACCTTCTGAGATGAGAGTATCTGGTCTGCGAACGGCTCGTAGGTTCCGAACTGGCAGTTGGCGATGGTCTCCGACAGTCCGGCGGTGTTTGTGAGATTGTCTCCGTTAATGTCCCTGCCGGATTCGTTGAACGATGAATCAATCGCGCCGTTGTGGTTCAAGTCCATGTTGATGGCAATTCCGCCTCCGATATCCTTTATGCTCTGAGCGATCGCTATGACGGTGAAGTAGTCATTCTTGACGTTTTCGGAGAGATTTGCGATCTTGCCGATGATTTCTTCTTGCTTCGCGTCATTGTCGAGGAAGACGTTGGACGTGCCATAGTCCTGAAAGGTCGAACTTGACAATTGGGAGATATTCGCAAGCTCCGCCCGCGAGCGCAAAGCGTTGTTGCCTGCGAGGAATGCGGCTGCGAGATTATCAGCCTCTGTGGAGGAGATCTGCCGTGACGCAACGATGGTTCCCGGTGCGCTGTATGCGTTGCCGACCACGATTCCGCGGAAGAGTGTGTGAAGAAGTTCCGTCGCCTGGGTCCTCACCGGAACTTTCTTCAGCGAGCTGTTTGCGGAGGTCATTTTAATCTGGTCGAGGATGTTGGCATCGCCGTCCACGTAGGCTCCGCCCCCGCCCGAAATCAAGGCGCCCGCCGTTGTGTTGTATTTCTTGAGGTTTATTGTTTCCCATGTGCCTGCGCGATGGATCGCCCCGATTTCCCAGGGGGACTGCATCTGTCTGTTTCTGATGTAGTCTGTGGAAACGTCCTGCGCCTCGTCTGCGCCGCCTTGGTTCTCCATATCGCCGGAGAGAGCAGGCAGGCATTC
Organism: Lentisphaeria bacterium; assembly: GCA_020056205.1. Lineage (GTDB taxonomy): Bacteria > Verrucomicrobiota > Lentisphaeria > Victivallales > GWF2-50-93 > JAGVIF01. The sequence goes on from JAGVIF010000340.1 coordinate 2,227, forward strand.
CGGATTTGTGGAGCCCCCAAGGTAATCACTAACCAGATAGCCGGTATCGGAAGGAGTCCAGAGCGTTGCAAACTGATTATGGCGGGGGTCGTTGACTCTGAAGAACTTATGTCTGTATGTTCCGGGACTTTCTATTCCGGCGATGGTGTATGTATCGCAAATGTCGGCATAATCCTGCAAATCAATTGTTGTATCTCTGACCACATATATTTTAAGGTCGTGAACGATTGCTTCGACCTCTTCGGTTTTTCCGGCGCCGAGTCCGGTCACGAATCCGTCAAGAGTTCCGAATGTTACACTAGCGCCAGTTATGTTGCTGATTTTGTACGCGTTAGGAACGATATTGCCGGCTGCGAGAGCCGGATTTAATTTGTTTGTCAGGCGCTGGCTGTCACGTATGACTCCGTCAACCTTCACTATCATTTCAACGTCGTAGTCGATTTGTATGTCAGGGAGCAGGAGATATGGCGTTGATGCGGCGTAGTGGTCAGGGTCAGTAGTGCCGCCATACATATTGTGCAGTTCCACTTTGAATTTCAGAAGCCCGTCTCCCCAGTCGTATCTGTCCAATCCCGCGTCGTATGTGATTGGAACGGGATCAAATCTGAGATGGGCTTCGTTTATGTAGGCGGTCAAGTCGTTTCCCACAAATGTCGGAGAGGTTGTGACAATATACGGAAGGGTTGACGGAGGGGTTGTGAAAACGAGAACGCCGTCGGTTTCCGCTCTCTCATTGAATGCCAATACCGCAGTATTAACGCCGGTTCTGGTATTGTCGTCGAAATCGCCATAGTCTATGAGATTGGCGGCTATTTGTTTTTTCTTTGTTGCGGCATCGGGCCATCCACCGGAATTTTCACTCCAGTTTTTGATCCAGGGGATGCAGTAGCCGTCATAGTTCGCATCCGCGCCGTTGAATTCGTCCGCGGCGGCCGGAAACGCAGGAGAAACGCCGATGATATTGTCTATCGTTATCGTGTCCCACAGGTTTGGTTCGCCTAGTTCTCCGTAGTCGAAAACTCCATTGCTATTTAAGTCCGTGAAGTCGAAAACTCCATCGCTATCTGAGTCCGTGAACCTGTTGAGATTGAAACGATGATAGAGTTCGTTCAACGAATCGTTTGATGTGTCAATGTCTATTTCGTTGACCCTTCCGGCGGCCGACTCGTCGAGCCAGAACGCCTCGTTGCTGTTAGATGCGTCAATAATGCAGAAGCGTTGCAGCATGGTCTTGAATGTTTTGTGAGAATCGTAGTCGCCCAGACCAACCTCACTGAAAAGCTTCGAGAATGAAAGCCATGTTCCGGTGTAATAAGTGCCCCCCCCCGTTCCCGACCAATTGAATTTGTCCACTACCGTGGAGCGAAGCCACATGCTCTCGTAAAATGCCCCGATATTCAGTTCGTTCATCTCGACTCCCGGACGCTCCTCCACAGTAACGGAAGTACTCTCGTTAACTCCGGTTTTCACTAAGTCACCCGGGTCAACCCCGCCGCCGGGAATCACAGCGTACGCGTACCTCGCTACGATCTTATTCGTTCCGGCGTCGTCAGCCGTTAGATATTCCCAGTTTATGTCCGAGGCGTATGAGTTATCCCACTTTAAGATAGGGTCGCTATCGAGCTTGTGAACCCAGTCGGAATCGTTGTCGTTCGGGGCACTCTGCGTGTGGCTGAAATATACGTTCTCGTAGAACTGGAGCATGCCCGCGACCTTGTTCACCGTTGACTTCGCCACCAGTCTGGCCACCGCCCTGTTGGCATTATTTGTCGAATTCTTAACCTCAACCATCGAGGTCGCAGTGAATGCGAGCGCCATGATCAGGATCAGCGACAGCATCCCGAGCACTAATATCAGAGCTATGCCTTTCTCGTTTTTTGTGTTTTTCATGTCCACTTGCCTCCTCATTGTTTGAATTTTGAATCAAGTAACTCTTCGCAGGTCAATAGACCTGCGCTACTGTCGCTTTCAGTTCTGCGTTACCGTCGCAATCATAGTAGCTCGGTCTATCTGACCCGAAGCTTTCGCGCCTATTCGCAGGTCAATAGACACTGCGCTACTGTCGCTTTCAGTCTTGCGTTACCGTCGCAATCATAGTAGCTCGGGTCTATCTGACCCGAAGCTTTCGCATCTGTCGCAGGTCAATAGACCTGCGCTACAAGCTCTCCCTTGCTCCTACAAGCACCATTTTGCTGAAAGTCCGCTGATTGTTGAGTCTGAATGTCTTTGCCGCCGGCAGGTCGGAAGCAGGATCATCAACGTTACCTCCGAGGAGGAGGAGCCACTTCTCCCACGATGTCTTGTCAAGAAGGGTCAACTCCACCTGAACCGCGTATGGCAAAGGAGTGGCAACTGCGGTCTCCGTGCCGTTGTAGGTATAGTCATAGCCGGTGCCCGCGCCGCCATCTTCCGGGATTCCATTGCCGTCTTTATCCCTCATATCTAACTTGCCCTTGTTGTAACATGTGAACTTCAGCGATACGACATAAGGTATGACCTGTTGGAGGCCGTTTCCACTGGTGCTTGCCACGTTCTCGGTTGTCCCTGAGTAGTCTGAGGAAGTGGGAGTGTAAGGAGAACTACCGCTACCCTCATACGCTTTCCAGATTGAATACACCCTCTGAGGATTGCCCGTGTTCTTGGGCACGTATGGGAAATTATATTTCATGGCAGAGGGGTCCGAGTCTCCCGTAACTGCCCGGACAAGGAGCCCCGCCTCAAGATTACCGCCTGAACTCATTGGATCGAAGGCCTTGGTGAGTGTCGAGTCCGTCCTTGCCCATTTTATCTCGCGTATTTTGGCCATGGACTGATTGCTCGCCGGAGCGTCCTGTGATGATCCTACCGTCGTGGAACTGATGAAGTTA